>DASRDP010000073.1 GCA_035652535.1 Chloroflexota bacterium | reverse complement strand
TCCCGCCGCGAGGATCCGATCCGCCCGGTCGTACGCGTACGCCGTCGTGCTCCCCCGCGTCATGCTCAGCCGGTTCCCCACCGAATCGAACCCGTACGTCGTGCTCACCTCGGGGTCCGTATTCAGCTTGTTCCTCCCCCGATCCATGACCGGAAACGAAGGCACGTACGGCGCCACGTGCTGCGGGGGGAGCGGCTCCGGCTCCGGCCCGAACTGCAGCGGCTGACCTGGGCGGATCGGCAGCGTTCGCGGAGGCTTAGGCACCGGCTGCTCGGGCGAGTACCCGAGATCTTGCCTGCTCGGCAGAATCGGTGCGAGAAACTCGGTGAGCGCATCCAGATCTCGCGGCAGCACAGCGGGCAGCGATTCGGTCGCTTGGAGCAGCACTGCGTCTGGACCAAGCCGTTCGGCCCGAAAGCACGGGGCTGACACGACTACCGCCTCGACACCACCGAGCTTTCGAACGTGCTCAGCGCCGAGGAAGTTCGCCCAGAACACCCCACGCGCGAATTCGGTGACTGTCTCTGGCCGCTCGATCATCACTTCGTGAAAGGCGATCAGGAATAGCTCCCGCTCACGATCCGTCGCGTCCCAAGGGATCGAATACAGGCCCACACGATGATCAAGAAGGTTGATGAATCCGTACACCGGATGAAGGTGAGCGAAGAGGTCGGACACCGCGGCCACAAGCGCCTGCTGCACCTCCTGCAAGTCGAACAGGTCGATGTGCGCCCACGGATACGCCTGGCGTTTGACAATCCGAGCCTCCGGCCAGTTCACCGCCAGCATCACGCCGTCAGCGTTCCGCTTTCCGTACCAAGACACGTTTAGCGACGTGTGGTCGGCGACCTCCAGGGCACCCAGACGACCGGCCGCGAGCCTCCTGCCGGCTCGCCTCCAGCGTGTTTCGTCGAAGGGAGCGCTCGTAGTCAGGGTCTCGATCCCGGGATGTCGGCAGTACGGCAGGATGGCCCGCACCAGACGGTCCATCCCCGCCGCGATCTCCTCCCTCTGGACCGATGCACGGGCCCAGTGCACCGCTGCTACGACTGCGCGAGGCGGCATGTCCGGTATCCGACGCACGGGCGGGAGAACTTCGGCCGCAGGTTCGCTCATGGAACTCCCACGCGCCGCTCAACCTGGAAGATGATAGCTCGCCGGTTCGACTACACTGAACTGTTGTGAATTGGAACGAAAAGAGGTCGCGAGGGCTCAGGCCGGATTCGTAGTTGTCCAGCGTCACGCTAAAGTCCCCGTTTGGCGCCATTGAAAGTCCCCAAGCCGGCGACACGAAAAGTCCCCGGCCGGCGCCACTGAAAGTCCCCACGCGGAACTGAGCTAACCAGCGAGGCACGTCCTGGGCGAAGGTGTCCGCGACACCGAGCCTGAGGAGTGCCGGATGAAATCCGCGAGGGATGAGATGGACATCGTGAACGCCTATCAAACCGTAGGGACATACCGAGGCGCTGCGGCGCTGTGTGGGACGACCCACAAGACCGTGAAGCGCGTCATCGAGCGACGGGAACGCGGCCAGCTCGGCCGGCGCCCGGCTGGACAGACCAAGGCGGCTGGCGTCGCCGGGCTCATCGAGGAGCGGGTGCGCATCAGCGATGGACGGATCTCGGCGAAGCGGCTGCTGCCGGTGGCGCGAGCTGCAGGTTACACCGGCTCGCTGCGCGTCCTCCAACGGGCCGTGAAACGCGCCAAAGAGGAGTGGAAACGCACGCGGCGGAGCTACCGCCCATGGGTGCCGATTCCCGGCGAGCATCTGGTGGTGGACTGGGCCACCGACCATGGGTGGGAGATCTTCTGCGCGATCCTGGCCTGGAGCCGCTACCGCTTCGTGCGCTTCGGGCCTGACCAGACGCGGGCCACGACGCTCGCGCTGTTAGCGGAATGTTTTGAAGAACTGGGCGGCGTCCCGGCCGTCGTGCTGTCCGACCGTATGGGCTGTCTCAAGGCCGGGGTAGTGGCCAATGTCGTGGTGCCCCATCCGGACTCTGTGCGCTTCGCGGCCCATTACGGCTTCCGCCCGGACTTCTGCGAGGCCGCTGATCCCGAATCGAAAGGGGTCGTCGAGGCCCTGGTTGGCTATGCCCAACGGGACCTCCTGGCACCGGCTCTAACCGAGGGCGGATTTGCGGACCTCGGAGCAGCCAATGCCGCCGCCCGCGCCTGGTGCGCCGAGGTCAACGGCCAAATCCAGAGTGAGATCGCGGCCGTCCCGGCCGAGCGGCTCACCATCGAACGACCGCTGCTTCGCCCCCTGCCTTCGCTGCGCCCGCCGCTCCGGACCGGTGAGCCCAGGAAGGTGGATCGGACCGGCATGGTGCGATTTGGCTCCGCCCGCTACGCCCTCCCGAAAGAGCTCGTGGGCACGGTCGTCGATATCTACGCCGACGAGGGCAAAGTGATCATCAGCCAGCAGCGCAGAGAGATCATTCGCCACGACCTGGTGGCACCCGGTGAAGTCGCGCTCGGCCCCTATGCCGATCGCATGCGCCGCCCCGCGCGCGGCGTGCGGCCCAGGACCGCGACCGAAATCGCGTTCCTGAGTCTGGGCGCACCCGCGGAAGCCTTCCTGCGCGCCGCTGCCGCGGCCGGCACCCTACGCCTGGAAGCGGAGCTGGGCCAGATTGTGGAGCTCGAGGCTGCCTGGGGGAGGGGTGCCCTGATCCAGGCCCTGGAGCGCGCAGTCCGCTTCCGTCGGTTCAAGGCCGCCGATATCCGGGGCATTCTGGCGGCCGGCCACGGGGTGCCGATGCCCACCCGGGCCGGGACCCAGCTCGTACTCGATCTTCCGGTGGTCCCGGAACGGCCCCTTACCGCCTATGCGCTTGGCGTCCTGGGAGCAGTTCGATGACCAGTACGGCTCCTCCTCTTCCTGCCGACCTCCTTGTCGGGCTCAAGCGGCTGCGGCTAGCCCATTTTCGTCCGGTGGCCGCAGACATCCTGCAGACGGCCACCACCCAGCGCTGGTCGCCGGAGCAGGTCCTGCGCACACTCCTCTCTACGGAGGTTGCTGGCCGCGACGCGTCAAACCAGCGGGCCCGGCTGAAGGCCGCCAGCTTCCCGGTCGAGAAGACCTTCGACACCTTCCAGATCGCCACCTCGTCGGTGCCTGAAGCCACGGTGAATTACGTGGCCTCCCTGGAGTGGATGCAGGCCCGCGAGAACTTGTGTCTGATCGGTCCCGCGGGCACCGGGAAGTCCCACCTACTCCTGGCCGCTGGGCGGGCCGCGGTGCTGGCCGGCCACCGGGTGAAGTACCTGATCGCCGCCGATCTGGTGGAAACACTCTATCGAGGACTGGCGGACAACACGGTGGGCAAGGTGATCGACGGCCTCTTGCGGAACGACGCCATTCTGGTCGACGAGCTCGGCTTCGCCCCCTTGGACGAGGTTGGGACCCAGCTCCTCTTCCGGTTCGTGGCGGCTGCCTACGAGCGGCGGAGCCTGGGCTTAGCCAGCCACTGGCCCTTTGACCAGTGGGGGCGGTTTCTGCCCCAGCAGAGCACGGCCGCCTCACTCCTGGATCGGTTGCTCCATCACGCCGTGATCGTGGTCACCGACGGCGAGTCCTTCCGCATGAAGGAAGCCCGCAGCCGATCCGGATTCCGGGTCACGCCGGAGCGAAAGGGGGTGAGACCGACAGCCTAACCCTGGCGCCAGCGGGGACTTTCGCTGGCGCCATGGGGACTTTCACTGTCGTCAAAATGGGGACTTTCGACGTCGCCGGGTGGGGACTTTCGTTGGCGCTTGACAGTAGTGCGCCTCACGGAGAATCGGGATTACGCGGTGGATGACGAAGGCACGGTGCACCTGGCGCTGTTGGCCTACCGACACCCCGTGATCTTCAGCCGTCGCATTTGTTCGGGGCTACCATCGGATTAGCATAGGGGTCCGCAGGCGGCGTGTTGTTCCCTCAGGTGCCCGCTGAGAGTGCCGACTGCCAGTGCGACACGTATCGATCTATCGTACGGACCATGACTCGTAACCCTGGGTGTTGTTCGCTGAATGACGCGGTGAGCTGCCGTGCCTCTAATGGCGAAATGAGCCCGATCGTCACTGCAAAGTTTCTGATCGCCATGGTATTCGTCAGCCACGATGAGAGAATTTCGTCTCGTCCCTGATATTCCCCAATACGAATCAATTCATTTAGTCGCTCGACTGGCACAGCTGAGACCCACTCCGCATCCTCGAATTCTTGTGTCAACCATTCGAGGGCTTTTCGGTGCAGATCACGGACAGATTGGTCGCTTGGGATTTGTGCCGTCCGCCGTTCTGAATTTCCGGTTCCGTTGACGACTCTTCTGGTATCGTGCGCTGGGGAAGCTCTGCTTCGGCCGCGGCGCGATGGATGCCGCCTATAGAATCGTGTTAAAGCGTCAAGTGCTTCCCCGGGGCTAATCAGTCCAATGAACGTAAGGAAGGTGGCAATTCCTGAGGCGGCGCTTTGCCATAGTCCCGATGCCTCGTCCGTCGAGCCAAAGCGCAGGCCTCTCGGCGCACTACGGTTCAGTGAGTCCAAATCCAACTCGGCGGCCCGTGCCGCCAAGTCGTATTGTTTGTCCAAGAATGCGAGCGACGTTTGTCTAAGGCTTGTGAAGGAACTGTCCATGTTGATCGACTGTCAGCCTAGCAGATCTGTACAACTGGATCGTAACCGAGTCCCTGCCGCCAACCCGGGTTGCGAAACCTCCCTGTTCGACTACACTGAATCGTTGCGTGTTGGCACGAAAAGAGATCGCGAGGACTTTGGGGGATACCGAGTTGCCTCGCATCGTCGAGACATCTCTCTCCTTCCTTTTGACACTTCATATCACAGTCCGTGCTTTCAGTGAACGGCGCAGTGGGCGGGAGAACATCCACCGGACTTACGGGGTTTGGGCTACGACTGTCTCCGCTCTCGAGTTCACCTGGTCCCAGACACAACCACGGTCCGAATACATTCGGAACCGGAAGAAAGCCACCTGGTACCCGCCGCCAATCGATTGGGAGCAAAGGGACAGCACACGTCCCGGTCGGAGATTCTCCGCCGACGCTGGCGGCGCGCAAGATCATCGACCGGTGTGCCTCCATCCCCGTCGCATCTGAAATGGTCACGGGATTGTCAACTGAGTATGCATAACGGTTCAGTCGCTGAGGCTCAAAATTTGTACCTCTGCGCACGTCCCGCTGGAGGAACCGCCCAATCTCTGGCTCATACATCCGCGCCCGCAGGTAGACGAAGCCAGTTTCCTCGTCCCGCTGCTCGCCGGTGTATTGGAACGGCTGGGCGATCGCACCCGAATCTGCCACCGGCACCCCGTACTCGTCGGTCCGATAGGTCTGCACCACCGCGCCGTCCGCGTTCGTGATCGCCCGCACCGACCCCAGCCCATCGGTGTGGTACACCGCGATCTCCCCGGTCTCCTCGTCCTCGGCATACGCCAGCCCCAGGCCCCACACGTACTTCCGCGCCCCGTCCTCCAGCACCACCGCCAGCGCCCGATTCACGTCGTAGACGTACTCGGTGCGGTTGCCATCGACCGTCTTGCTCGCCCGCTTCCCATCCCCGTCATACGCGTACGCGCTGGCCTCCCCACCCACCGTCCCGCTCACGAGTCTGTTCGCCTGGTCGTACCCAAAGCGGTCCGCCCCTCGCCCCGTCGTGTTCCCCTTCGCGTCCACGGTGTAGCTCGTCGCTCCCGCCGCGAGGATCCGATCCGCCCGGTCGTACGCGTACGCCGTCGTGCTCCCCCGCGTCATGCTCAGCCGGTTCCCCACCGAATCGAACCCGTACGTCGTGCTCACCTCGGGGTCCGTGGCCTCAATCAGCCGGTAGAGCCGGTCGTACGCGTAGCTCGTGCCGAACATGCTGCCCATGGGCCCCGGCGCCCCCAGCCGCGGAAGCGCCTCGTCCACCCCAGTCCGATTCCCTACCGCGTCCACCGTGTAGCTGTGCCGACTGATCGTCCCCAGCCCTCCTCCATCTCCCCCCAGCCGCACCTCGCCCAGCAGCGCGCCCTCGCTCCCCAGTTGCCCACTGAGCCCCTGCGCCCCACCCTGGTTCCATACCCGCGTGAGCCGCAGGGCGTTGTCGTACCCATACCCCGCCCTCGTCCCGTTCGGCATCGCCGCCGTCGCCAGGCTCCCCTCCGGCCCATACCCGTAGCTCGTGACCCGCCCCGCCCAGTCCACCAGACTCAGGAGCCGACTCGCCTCATCGAACGCGTAGCTCACCATCGTCCCGTCCGGGTACACGAGCTTCACCCGGTTCCCGTCCAGGTCGTACCGGTAGCCCACCGTCACCGCTCCGGGGCCCACCACCGCCACCAGCCGGTCCACCTCGTCATACCCATACGTCGTCGTCCCGGTCCCGTCATCCATCTGGACTCGGTTCCCGTTGGCGTCGTACGCGTAGCTCACCCCCGGGGTGACCCCATCGTCGTACGCGATGGCCGTGAGCCGGTTCACCGCGTCGTAGGTGTACGTCGTGACGTGCCCCAGCGGGTCCGTCAGCCTCGTCCGATCCCCACCCCGGTTGTAGGCGTAGCTCGTGACCAGCGTCGGCGTCGTCGCCGGCCAGGCGGGGTACTGCGTTTCCCGCTTCAAACGATTCAGTCCGTCGTACACGTAGTCGGTCGCCCGCTCGTCGGCCACATCACCAGAGGCCCGGGTGACCCGCGCCAGGTTCCCGGCGTTATCGTACGTGTAGGCCGCCACGATCACGTCCACCGGCGGGCTCGCCGGATCGCTCCACGCGTCCGGGCTCTGGCGCACCTCCTGCAGGCTGTCCCGCTCGTCGTAGCCGTACACCGTCACCTGCCCGTTCGCGTCGATCACACAGGTCCGGTTCCCCACCGCGTCGTACCGAAACTCCGTCGTCAGGGTTGCCCCGCCAGCAGCCGGCGCCGGCGCGTGGACGAACCGCACCCGGTCCTCCGCGTCGTACTCGTAGCTCCAGGTGTGCTCCGCCGGCGCCCCGCCCGCCACGTTCCCGTTCGGGTCCACCATGCTCACCCTGCGTCCCACCGCGTCGTACGCGTACGTCGTCGCGTTCCCCAGCGGGTCCGTCACCCGCTGTAGGAGCCCCGCCTCTGCGCCCCCGTCGAAGTAGGCAAAAGTGGTGGCGTACGCGTAATCCGGCGTCGGCCCCGTGTTCCCCCGCGGCGGAATCACCCGCGTCACGAGCCCAGGGTTGTTCGGGTCCCCATACTCAAACTTCGTCACGGCCGTCTGCGGCCCCTGCTCCGGATCGCTGTACCGCCGGGTGACCGAGAGCAGCATGCTCCCGCTCCCGTCATACGCCAGGTCCGTCGCGAACCCGAGGTCGATCACCCCGGACAGGTCCGTCGTACAGTCCACCGCCGCGCCGTTTCCCACCCCCTTCGGCGGAATGATCTGCACCAGGTTGTTCCGCTCGTCGTACCGATACAGCGTCACCAGCGGACCCCCACCCGGGCTCGGCGCCGGCGCGATCCGCCGCGTCAGGTTCCCCCGACTCCCTGGCATCGGGTTCCCTGCGAAATCGACGTCGTAGCAGAAGCGCCACGTGTTCCCCCGTCCATCGGTCACCGACTCCCGAAACCCACTGGCGTCGTAGCTGTACTGCTCCACCACGTCCTCGGCCGGATTCGACGTCGGCTTCACCACGTGCTCGACGACCCGATGCTGGGCGTCGAAGGTGTCAATCTGCAGCGGATGCCAGCTCGGCTCGAACGACGTGGCCGGGTACGTGACCGTGGTCGTCTGCGTCCCGTCCGGGTTCACCACGTACGCCAGCGTCGTCATCTCGCCCGTGCTGATCCCCTTCGCGTCCTGCTGGGTGGCCACCCGCCCCTCCGCGTCGTACGTCATACCGACGGCCACGTGGCCGTTCGCATCGGTGATGCTGGCGAGCCGCTGGCTCCCCCCGTCGTAGGCAAACGTCGTGACCTTCCCCTCCCGGTCGGTCACCGTCGCGAGCCGCCCCTGTCCGTCGTAGCCGTACTGCACCATTCGCCCCGCCCAGTCCGTCACGCTCGCGAGCAGCCCGGTTATCGCGTCATACGCGAGGCTGAGCGCGCCCCGTCCGGCCGGGTCGGAGATCGACACGAGCTGGCCCAGCCCGTTGTAGGCGAGCGTCGATTGGTTGCCAAACCGATCGACGATGGCGCTGAGATTCCCCAGCGCGTCAAACCGCTGGACCGTTTGGTCGAAGAGCGTGACGGCAAAGCTTCCATCCGGGCGTTGCTCGAGCCGCGCCTGCACGCCGGGCGGCGCGCTATAGCTGCCGTCCGCATTTCGAACGTAGTGGTCGCGCTGACCGTCGGCCCGCACGAGGCAGAGGTTCTGCGTGCCATCCCCGTCAGAGCGCAGGCGCACCTCGTAGCTGTGCATCCACCCCGGCCCCATCGGCCCAACCCGTCCATCGACGCTGTTGTAGGCGCGAGTGAACGACGGCGACGGCCCGCGGCCTGGGATCGCCAGGTCGCTGCGCACGTAGCGGTAGTTGCCCGTTCAGGTGTTGATGGGGTCGGCCGTGGAGGATGCCTGCACCGTCGGATCCTGCAGTTCCGCTACACACGGCTCCACGGGCGGAGACGGCGCGCCTGTGCATGCGACGGCGATCGAGGTCCACTCCTCGCTCGCTCCGAGGTCGCTTAGCACCGTGACCTGGGTCCACGTCACCCCGCTGTCCGTCGAGTGCCAGAGATTCGGGACGAGCAGGCCGGCCCAAACATCGCTGGCGTCACCAAGCTCCGCCGCGATCATCGGCGACCAGTAGAAATTCCCGTTGATCCATCCCAAGCTCGCGTCTACGACCATCTGTCCCCACGACACCGCGTCATCGGTCGATTGCCAGATCGCGCCAGCGCTTCCATCGACCTGTGACGTAACAGCGACCCAAGCCCCGTTTCCGAGCGGCATGACCGTATTCAGGAAATTATTCGCTACGTCGAACGGATCGCTGGTGGTCGAAAGAGACGGCGAGTCCGGATCGCTGATGTCGATGATCGAGAGGTCCCCGTGTGTTCCGTCATGGGAGTACAGCGCGAGCCTGGGCACCCCATAACGACCGAGCAGGACCTGCGCGCCATAGGTCGGGAGTCCGAGCGCATAGCTCTGCTGGTTCGTCCCATCGAGGTCAGCGCGGTGCAGGGCGCTGTCGGCGTTCTCGGTCCACCAGATGTGACTATCCCCGACCCAGAGCGCCATCGGGCCATTCGCCAGCCCTGTGATGAGGCTTGTCCACACCACGCCGTCGTCAGACGTCTCGATACTCTTCGCAGACAGCACGCGTCGGTAAAGCTTCCCAGCCTCGTCTTTGGCATTCGTCCCGTAATCGAGGCTATCGCTCGCGGTCGCTATCCAGGAGTCCCCCGCGTCCGTGCTCGCGAGCGCACTGGGCGCCGTCGAGTCAACAGCGAACACGTCGGCTGGATCATCTGCCGTGGGGAGCAGGTCGTAGATACCGAACGAACCGCCGCTATAGCTGACCGCGTCACCGCCGTCCTCGAACACCTCGACGATCCGCCCGTTGTCCGTGCCCACAAGCGCCGCGCACACCGCGCTCGGCGGCGGTCCGCCGGGCTCGCCGGAGTCGTCGCACGTCTCGACTTTGAAGTCGTAAACCCGGACGTTTTCACCCATTACTCAAGGAACCTGAAGCCAACCGGCCCCCAGGGCGGCGCCGCGTTGTCCACCCGCGTGTGAAACAGCGTGCCATTGCGGTACACGTGGTAGCCGTACTCCTCGGTAGCGGTGTTGTGCCAGAGCCCCACGGTTACTGTGTCACCGTCGGCCCACTGGCCCATCCCCGAGTCGTAGATTCCAAGGTCGTACCCGTCCCTGATGACGCCGCCCGACCCAATCTGAATCCAGCTCGTCCACCACACGATGTCTATGGCGTACGGCCCAGACGGGTCTATGATGTTGAGCGACACCGATATGCGCATGTTGTCGCACGTGTGGGGGATAGGGACGACGGCGCCAGCGTCCCGGACGCTCGCGTACGCGTATCCGTCCACGGCCTGTAGGTTGGACGCCGGCAAGGGCGGGATCGTTATCCACTTGAGATTGGGATGGCCGTCCAATGCTTGACCGGCCACCTGCCCGTCGGCGAACGTCGCTGTGTAGATCGTCAAAGCATCCCTCCACCGGCGATCAAGACCGGGATTGCCTGCTCAACCCCATCACGGGCGGTTTGGTTCGAACACGAACCCGTCTGCCCTCAGCGCGATGTGGACCACGCCGGCGCCGTTCTCGGAGACACCAGCTCGCTGTCCGGCCAGACGGGCTTGCTCCTCCCCTAGCGCTCGCCGCCGGCTCCGCCTGAGGGACAGGCCAGGGCATCCACTTCACGCGCTCAGCCTGCGCGGCTATTCTCGGTCCGTGGCCCATGGAGCGGGGTGTCAATCGCATTTCTCACCGATTCCAGTTCCGTACGCTCGCTCGTGCCGGCCCGTTACACTTTCCGACTCCCCCGGTTTCACCCCACGGCGCGGAGTAGGATGGGCCGGAGCCAATCGAACTGGGTACCTCATTTGGTCGGAACAAAGGGAGGCGGAAGCGGTGAGCGAGGAGCAATTTGCCAACCGAGCGAGCACGACGCTCGTGGGCGCCATCGACGGCGGCGCCACGTCGATCACCGTCGCCAGCGCCTCCGGCTTCCCTCCCGCGGCCCAATTTCGAATCGTCATCGACACCGAGATCATGCTGGTGACCGCAGGCGCTGGAACGACGACCTGGACCGTGGTGCGCGGCGCTGAGGGCACGACCGCGGCGGCCCATGAGGATGGAAGCTCGGTGACTCACGTCCTCACGGCGGCGAGCCTCCGGAACGTGCCCGACTACACCCGCAGGGACGTCCTCACGACGAAGGGCGACCTCTACGTCGCCGATGGCAATGCATCGCCAACGCGTCTTGCCGCCGGAGGGGACGGGGAAGTCCTCCAGGCCGACGCCACACAAGCTGCAGGGCTCAAATGGTCGTCCGTGCCCATTCCCTACGGCACCCCGGGCAGCTCCGCGCCCGGCGACGCGCCGACGGCGGGCTCGGCCAGCACCGCGAGCCGCTCCGACCACGTCCACGGCCGCGAGGCGTTCGGCACGCCGGGTTTATCCGGCCCCGGCGACACTCCCGCCGACGGGTCGGCCCCCACGGTCGCCCGTTCGGACCATCGACACGGACGCGAGAGCGCCGCCGTGGGAGGCGACCTCACTGGCAGCCTCCCGAACCCGCTCGTCCTTCAGGCCTCCAGCGCCTTCGGCCTCACCGGCATCATCTCGCCCCCGCAGTTCTCCGCCGACCAGAACAACTACGACCCGACCGGCCTCGGCGCCGCATCAACCCTCCGGCTCTCGACCGACGCCTCCCGCAGCCTCACGGGGCTCGCCGGTGGCGGGGCCGGACGGCTCATCATCATCCTTAATGTGGGCGCGAATCCTCTTGTTCTCGCGTCCGAGAGCGCGGGGTCCAGCGCCCCTAACCGCTTCTCGCTGGGCGCCGACCTCACGCTCGGGCCAAGCCAGGGCGCCCTCCTCTCATACGACGGCGGGCATCCCGCTGGCGGCTCGCGGCCACCTCGGTCGGCGGGGGCCCGCCCAGCGGCGCGGCGGGCGGCGGCCTGTCCGGGACTTACCCCAACCCCGCCCTGTCTCCAGCCCTGCTGGTGCTTGCGTCGGATCCCAACACCCCGAACGCGCTGCTCGTCGGAATGAGTCTCGTCATGGCAGGCCCGCACGCGAGCCGGCCAGCCGCCGGGACCAACGGCCGGCTCTTTCTGGAAACGGACACTTCGGGGGGCACCCTATTCCGGGACGACGGAGCCAATTGGGTCCAAGCAGCCGGCTCGGTAGCCGGGAGTTCCGGCATTTCCGTCCTGGGACGCTCGACGAGCCAGGTGACGGTGGGGAACACGACAGCGGAGACCTCGCTGTACAGCATGATGGTGCCTGGCGGCACGCTGGGGATCGCGGGGGTTCTGCGGGTGCGGATGGCCGGGACCGTCGTGCAGGGCACGGGGACCTCGCGGAACCTGACGCTGCGGCTGAAATACGGCGGGACAACAGCGATGGTCGCGATTTTGTCCGTCGCGTCGGGGACGCAGCGGGGGATCGTGCAGCTGGAGGCGGTGCTCTTTGGGGCGGGGGCGACGAACGCCCAGCGGACGTTCGGCCGGTCGGACTTCTACCAGGGGTTCGCGGGGCTGGTCGGGAACCCGCCAGCGACGAGCCGGCCGGCGCTGTGGCAGGGATCGGGGGACGATTCGCTGGCGATCGACAGCACCGCAGACCAGACGCTGGAGCTGACGGGGCAGTGGGCGGCGGCTGACGCGAGCTCGGCGTTCAGGAGTCAGCTGGCGCTGGTGGAGCTGCTGTGATCCATCCCGCGACTCCCTGACCGATCCAGCTACTGCACGGCGTCGCATGCCGCTTGCGCGGCCCCAGTCGCATCGTCCACCCGCCACTTGATCGCCGGCCCGTCACCCACAACCGGGCCCGTGGCAAGCATCACGTCCAGGCGTCGTCGACCCGCCACTTCATCGCCGGCTGGTCACGGCAACCGCCCGCGGAAAAATCCAGGGCATCAAGTCACCCTCTGTGACGAGCGCACCTGAAATTCGGCCAGATCCACGAGCTGGTCCACGGTGATCCTGGGCACAGTGGCGGGGCACTGCGATTGTCCCCAGGGCGGACCAGCCGATACAATCGATAGGTGAAATTTATCCTTAGGGGATATTTGCCAATGAGCGAGCCCGGCGAGCCACACGGTCGGGACCCGTCCGGAACCATTGGTCGGAACCTCGAGCCCTTCCTGCTCCTCGAGCTGCTCCGCGCACCGTCTTACGGCTACGATCTCATCCGTCGCCTGGCCGATCACGGCTTTCGCCGCGCGACGAGCGAGCCCGCCGTCGTCTACAAGGTTTTGCGCTCGCTGGAAGACGCCGGGTCCATCGCGTCACACTGGTCCACTCAAGAAAGCGGCCCTGCACGCCGCTACTACGAGATCACCGATACCGGCCGCGTCGTGCTCCAGAAGCGAGCCCGCCATTTGAGCCGCTTTCGCGATCGCATCGATCAATTCCTCAGCGACTACGTCGACCTCACGCACGAAGACCCGCGGCGCGATGCGTTCCTCGAAGAAGAGGTGCTGCCCGTGGGGCAGAAGGCGCTCGTATAGATGGCGATCGCTCTCCGGATCCTTGCCTATCGTCGCAAGTACTGGTTCACCCTCGCGATCGCGTACCTCTGCCTCCTCGCCAGCACTGCCGTCGACCTCACGGTGCCCGAGCTGATCCGCCGGGTGATCGACTGTGGCATCCGCGCGACCGGAACCGTTCACGGCGCCTGCCCAACGGGGGTCAGCCAACTCGATTTGGTCAAGGGCGCCGCGCTCTTGGTCGTCGGGCTCACGGCGTTCAAGGGGGCCTTCCTCTTTGGTCAGCAATACCTCGCGGAATACGGCGCCCAAGCCACCGCCTACGACATCCGGAACGACCTCTACCGCCACCTCCAGCGCCTCTCGTTTAGCTGGCACGATCGGGCGCAGTCCGGCGCGCTCATGGCCCGCGCGACGAGCGACGTGGAGCAGCTCCGCTGGTTCACCGGCCGCTCCTTTCTACAGCTCGCCCAGTTCGTCTGCCTCGGCATCGGGATCTCCATCGTCCTCTTCGTGACGAACTGGAAGCTGGCCATCGTCTCCATCTTGATCCTCCCGGCGTTCTTGCGCACCGTGGTGCGGTACAGCAAGACCGTCCGCCCGATGTTCCAGCAGATCCAGCAAGAGCTGGCCGTCCTGGCTGCCATCGTGCAGGAGAACCTCGCCGGCGCGCGCGTCGTCAAAGCATTCGCCCGGGAGCCGTACCTCATCGAGAAGTTCAACCAGCAGAACGACCACCTACTCGACGAGTACCTCAACGCGGCGCGCGTGCAGTCCTACACGAACCCGATGATGGACGTGATGGCCAACCTCGGCACCGTCGTGGTTCTCTGGTTCGGCGGAATCCTGATCCTTCGCGGCGATCTCACCGTGGGCCAGCTCGTGGCCTTCAACGCCTACTTGCTGCTCATCATCCGGCCGGTCCGCCGGCTCGGCTTCCTGATCGCCCAGTCCTCGCGCGCCATCGCGGCGGGTGAGCGCATCTTCGAGATCTTGGACGCGCCGGTCACCGTCGTCGACAAACCGGGCGCAGAGCCGCTTCCTCCGATCGAGGGCCGCGTCGAGTTCGATCGCGTGAGCCTGAGCTACTACGGCGGGACGAAGGTGCTGGACGACGTAACCTTCGACGCGCAGCCCGGCCAGATCGTGGCGCTCCTCGGGGCGACGGGATCGGGGAAGACGTCGATCATCAACCTCGTGCCGCGCTTCTACGACGTCAGCAGCGGGCGCGTGCTCATCGACGGGCACGACGTCCGCGACGTCCAGATCGCGTCCCTTCGGAAGCAGATCGGCATCGTCCTTCAGGACACGACCCTCTTCACCGGCACGATTCGCGAGAACATCGCCTTCGGCCTGCCGGATGCCACCGACGAGCAGATCATCGCGATGGCGAAAGCCGCGCGGGCCCACGATTTCATTACGAGCTTTCCGGACGGATACGACACGCTCGTCGGCGAGCGCGGCGTCACCCTCTCCGGCGGCCAGAAGCAGCGCATCGCGATCGCCCGGGCGCTGCTGCTCGACCCGAAGATCCTCATCCTCGACGACTTCACCTCCGCCGTCGATACCGAGACGGAGGCCCTGATCCGCGAGGCTCTCGACGTGCTCATGCAGGGGCGAACGACGCTCGTGATCGCTCAGCGCGTCAGCACCGTCTTGAGCGCGGACAAGATCATCGTCCTCGATCACGGCCGGGTCGCGGGCATCGGGACGCACGACGAGCTGCTGGAGACCAACGCCATCTACGCGGAGATCTATCGACTCCAGCTCATGGACGAATCTGTGCGCGACCTCCTGGGCGGAGAGCAGCCGGCGCTCGTTGGGGCGCCTGGCTCGGGCAACGGTGTTTCCCACAACGGACACAACGGGCACGTGAATGGACGAGGCGCCCTCGAGCAGGCTCGCGGCCAGAGGGACGTGTAGATGATCGGCGGCGCGAGCGGCCCCCTCATCGAGCACGGCTGGGGACCGGCCGGCGGCCGACAGCATGCGTCCATCGACGGGCGCGTGTTCGATCCGCGCGTCATGCAGCGGCTGTGGCTATACCTGCGCGACTACAAGCCCAAGATCCTCTTGACGCTGGGCCTGGTCGTCGTCACGGCGGGCATGCAGCTCCTGGGTCCATATCTCCTGAAAGTCGCCATCGACACGTACATCATCGCGAATCCGGATGCCGTGGGGCTCTCGGCCGTCTCGATCGCCTACGCGCTGACCCTGGCCGTGTCCTACTACTCCCAGTCCAAACAGTCCTACACGATGGCGTACGTCACCCAGCACGTCCTGAACCGGATGCGGGCGGACCTGCTGGTCAAGATCAACCAGCTTCCTCTTGGGTACCACGACGTGCACGAGTCCGGCATCACGATGTCCCGCATCATCAACGACGTGGCCGTCTTCCAGGAGTTGCTCACGCAGGGCGCCATCAACGTGGTGGCCGATTGTCTCATTCTCATCGGCATCGTCAGCATCATGGTCGCGATGAGCCCCAAGCTCGCCCTCTTCACGCTCTCGGTCATGCCGGTCATGATCGTCGCGACGGCGCTCTTCACGGCCAGCGCGCGGAAGGCGTACCTCCAGACCCGGGAGACGATCGGCGCCGTGGCGGCGGGGTTCCAAGAGAACGTGTCCGCGGTTCGCGTGGTCCAGGCCTTCACGCGCGAGCAGACGAACGAGAGCCGCTTCAATCTCGTGAATCAGGGCAACCTCGACGCCAACCTCTGGGCGGTCCGGCTGGCGAGCGCATTCCCGCCGATCGTCGAGTTCATGGGCATGCTGGCGACCGCGATCGTGCTCTGGATCGGCACGCAGTCGGTCCTCTCCGGCGAGATCACCGTCGGCATTGTCGTCGCGTTTCTCACGTATGTGACACGGTTCTTCCAGCCGATTCGGGAGCTGGCGCAGGTCTACACCCTGTTCCAGCAGGCGATGGCGGCGGGTGAAAAGATCTTTGACCTCCTGGACGAGCCCCTGACGGTCGACGACCGGCCTAGCGCGGGGCCGATGCCGCCGATCCATGGCGATATCGACTTTAGGCACGTGTTCTTCAGCTACCGGGCGGACGTGCCGGTGCTGCAGGACGTCAGCTTCCATGCCGACGCGGGTCAGACGGTGGCGCTCGTGGGTCCGACGGGCGCTGGGAAGACGTCGATCGCCAGCCTCCTCGCACGCTTCTACGACATCGACGACGGCCAGATCCTCATCGACGGTATCGACATCCGCAGCGTCACCATGGCGTCGCTACGAGGCCAAATGGGCCTCGTCCCCCAGGACCCGTTCCTCTTCAGCGGAACCGTCGCGGACAACATCCGATTCGGCAGGCTCGACGCCACCGACGAGGAAGTGATCGAAGCGGCCAAGCTCGCCAATGCCCACGAGTTCATCGAGCGGCTTCCGAACGGCTACGATACCGAGGTCAACGAGCGCGGCCAGAACTACTCCCAGGGCCAGCGCCAGCTCATCGCCTTTGCCCGCGCCGTCCTCGCGAACCCGCGCATCCTGATCCTGGACGAGGCCACCGCGAGCGTCGACACGCGCACCGAGGTGCTGATCCAGGCAGCGCTCGCCCGCCTACTGCAGGGCCGGACGTCTATCGTGATCGCGCATCGCCTCTCGACGATCCGGAACGCCGACCAGGTGCTGGTCGTCAACGACGGGCGCATCGTGCAGCGCGGCACCCACCGTGAGCTTCTGGCCCAGGAGGGGATGTACCGCGAGCTCTACCTGATGCAGTTCCGCCGCGAGACGCGGCAGCCCGGCGCGCTCCCCGAGGAGCTGGCCCCCAGCGCCTGACCTCCCGAACCGGATTGCTCCAGTTCGCAGGCCCGACCCGCACTCACCGGTCGACGACAGAAACTCACGGGTAACGATCGCGTGTAACATGCGTTCCAAAGGTTGACCTGGGCAACGTATCCGCGTAGGGTGAAGCGATCAGATCCTGGGGTGTCCGGCGTGCTGGCTCCCCTGAAGGCCCGACCTGCTTTCAGCGTAATCATCTGCAGTGTGCTCGCCTCCCCATTCCCGGTGGTCGGCCCAGAACAGACAGCGGGACCGGGCCTATCGGCGAGGTCGGTTGCCCCCCCAAAGTAACTTGGCCCAAGCTCCCACCTGAATACAAGGCTTTCGCGAGGACGATGCCGTTCTTCAACACAGGGGAGCGGGCTCGGACGCGCCCGCTCCCCTGGGCTTTCAGGCTGCGTAATCCGCGGCGAACGACGATCGCGCCCAGGCAGCCGAGGCTCGACTGGCCTCGGAATCCCAACGCTTCCAGCTTCCGCCATCGCCTTGGCGGACGACCAAGGGGTTTTCGAGGCCCCCAGCCCGCGCCACGGCTGCTGCCAGCGTGGGGGCATGCGCTGCTGCCGCTCGGAACCCAGCGACTTCAGATCTTGCCCGCCGGCACGACGGAGGCTACTGATACCTATGGCCCCCCGAACCAGGGCGTCTGCTACATCATGGCGCCCTTCAACGACGCCGGGTTGATGGGCTTGTCCGACATTCTTTGTGGGATCTGAGACGCAAACTACTGCGCGACGTCCCAGTCCTGCGCGTTCCACGCCTGGATGTTGTAGCCGCGCCGCCCCCCGACGTTCTTCAGCCGGTTGCTGATGAGCACCGGCTCGGGCTCGTGGTAGAGCGTTAGCAGCAGAAGCTGGTCCGTCTCCCAGTGCACCATCTCGGCCATCGTCTTCAGCCGCTCGTCCTTCGGGATCGTCGTGACGAGCTTCGTGATCAGCGCATCGTAGTCGGCGTTCTGATAGCGGATCGGGTTCCGCCCGACGTAGCCGTTCTCCGCGGTCGGCGCCTCCTTACTCTGCCAATCGACGAGCTGGTCCGGACCACCGAAGCGGAAGTAGAAGCCCGGGAACGTCGCCTGGTACACCCGATCGGAGATCCGCTGCTCGGGGACGACGAGCGGCGCGCCCTCGATCCCGATCTTCGCCCACTCGTCTGCGATGACCTGCTGCACCTTCTCCCGTAGCGGGTGCGCCCGCGTGCGGACCTCGACGCTGATGCGCTTTCCGCTGGAATCCGCGTAGAAGCCGTCAGCCCCCTTCGCCAACCCCATCTCGTCGAGCATCTCGGTCGCCTTGCGCGGGTCGAACGGGTAGCGAACCATCGAGGATTGCAGGTCCTTGTACTCGGGGTCGTCCGGGCTGAAGATGCTGTCCGCCACGGGCACCAGTCCGCCGAGAAGGCTATCCACCATCTCCTGACGGTCGAGGCCGGTGAGGAGCGCGCGACGGAACCGGGCGTCTTTGAGGGCCGCGGGGTCCGGGTCGTACAGGTTCGGATACAGCGACGTCGTGTTCTGCAGGCCCGCGTCGACGCGCCCGTCGGTCCACTTGTTGCGAATCTCGATCGCCTGCTCAGGCGTGAGACCCCGACCGAGAGACAGATCCAAGGCCCCGGCCAGGAGGTTGGAGATCATGGTGTTCGTGTCGAGGATAAATTTGATCTCGATCTCGTCGATCTTCGGCCGCCCGAGCACGTAGGCGTCGTTCGCGCTGAGGACGACGTGCGTGCCGAGCGTCCAGTCCTTTAGGCGGAAGGGTCCCGCCCCGACGTACTCCGCCCCGAAGTAGGGGCTGTCCGTAAAGGTCGTCTTGTCCTGGCTGTAAACCGGCCCGAGGAGGTGCTGGGGCATCGGCAGATTTCGCGTGTTCACCGTCTGGGTGAAGAGCTTGTCCGCGTCCACGTACGTTGATTTCCAGGTGACGACCAGGGTGTGCGGGTCTGCCGAGTCGACGGACTCGACGAACTTGAACGCCTGGTCCTGCGCCATCGGCTGCGTCCTGTCCTGCGCCACCATGGCCGTAAAGATGAAGTCCTCGGCCGTCACCGGCTCCCCGTCGTGCCACTTGGCCGTGGGCTTGATCGCCCACGTCGTCTCCATGCGCCCGTCGGGAAGGAGCTTCCACAGTCCGTTCTCCAGCGTCGGCGCGGCCTGTGCGAGCTGAGGAGACAGGTTGCCCTGGGTGTCGAGGACCTCGAGCCCCGCGTTCAGGAGCTGCTGCTGCCACCTGCCGCGAAGTTAATCGCGTCGCTCAGGGTGTGGGGATCGCCGCGCACGGCCGCGGTGATGCGCTTCGGAGCCGATGGCCCGGGAGCCTCGGGGGCCCCACCACTTTTCGGCGCGGCCGCGGGCGACGCGCAGGACGTGAGCGCGACGATTCCGACGAGCAACAGACCGGCGGCGACATGAAGAGAACGCATGCTTCACCTCCCCGACCTTCCGAGGTCTTGTTGGATCATAGACTGCGCGCAGGATTTGTCCAATCGGGGCGAATGCTCAACCATTCGTCAAATGATTACACTGACGCGGGAAACCATTCGCCCAGAAGAAGGAGGCGCCATGGCCGCACCGACGCGAGAGCCAGCCGGACCGGCGTCCCAACAGTCCGAGCCCACGACCTACGAGCGCTGGGTCGCGGCCCAGGGGATCCCCATCGCGCGCGGATTCCACATTGAGGACCTGAACACGCTGCCGCTGGCGCCCTGGGAGATGAAAGGGGTACCGGGCAGCTTCGTCCACCTCGAGGGGAATGCCGAAGCCCACACGGACGGCCACGTCCTGGAGATCCCGCCGCGCGGGCGCGTCACGCCCCAAAAGCACCTCTACGAGGAGCTGGTCTACGTCCTGAGCGGGCGCGGTACGACCAGCGTCTGGTACGACGGCGAGCCACGGCAAACCTTCGAGTGGCAGCGCGGCAGCCTCTTCACCCTGCCGATCAATGCCTGGCACCAGCACTTCAATCTCTCGGGCGAGGAGCCGGCTCGCTACTACGCGGTCACCAACGCTCCCCTCATCATGGACCTCTTCCACAACCTGGACTTCGTGTTCCAGGACTCGTTTCGCTTCACCGATCGATTCGACGGCTCCGACGGCTCGTTCAACGGGCAGGGGGAGTTCGTCGCGCTGCGCACGTGGGAGACGAACTTCGTCGCCGACGTCGGCGCTTTCGAGCTGCAGGCGCAGCCGCGGCGGGGTGGCGGACGCAACATACACTTCGAGCTTGGCCACGCGTCGATGATGGCCCACACGTCGGAGTTCCCGGTCGGGACGTACAAGAAGGCCCACCGCCACGGCCCCGGCGCCAACGTCGTCATCGTCAGCGGTGAGGGCTACTCCCTCTACTGGCGGGATGGCGAGCCTCGCCAGCGCCTCAATTGGGGGCCGGGCGCGGTGTTCGTCCCACCCAACATGGTGTGGCACCAGCACTTCAACACGGGGTCGCAGCCGGCCCGCTACCTGGCCCTCCGCTGGAACAGCCGGCGCTACCGGCTGCTGAACGTGGCCGAGGGGCAGGACGAGGACGTGCGCCAGGGCGGCAACCAGATCGAGTACGAGGATGAGGATCCGGCCATCCTGGAGCTTTTCCGCGAGGAGTGCGCCAAGCACGGCGTCACCCCCGACATGGACCGCCTTTTCCAGCGCTGACCGCGTTCCGGGCGGCGCCCCCTCACCCTCCCCTCTCCCCCGCGCGCGGGGGAGAGGGTCTGATTCCCTCCCCCGCCACAGCGGGGGAGGGTTGGGGTGGGGGCAGCCCCTCCAGCCAATGAGCACCTCCCTCCCCCGCCACAGCGGGGGATCAGCACCTCCCTCCCCTGCCGCAGCGGGGGAGGGTTGGGGTGGGGGCGGCCCCTCCAGCCAATGAGCACCTCCCTCCCCCGCCACAGCGGGGGATTAGCACCTCCCTCCCCCGCCACAGCGGGGGAGGGTTGGGGTGGGGGCGGCCCCTCCCGCTACTGGGCGGCCTCCACGGGCGGTCGCGGCTTCCCATCCTTGATCAGGAACTCCGTCGCGCAGAAGGGGCAGTGGCACGGCGCGTCCGGCTTGCCCCGGTAGTCGGAGCCCTCGACGTAGTATTCGCCCGCGCAGCGCGGGCACGTCACGTAAATGACTTTGTCCACCCGTCCACTCCCGTTCCGCTACGCGCTGGGAATGTAATCCTTGAGCTGAATGCGATCCATGACCTCCGACGGTACGAACGAGCGCTGCTCGTACAGGGCTGGGGCCGACGGCTTGGTGCAGTCGATCCCACCGCTCGTGCCCATGCCGAGGCCCGTGGCGGTGGGGTCCAGGGTCGTTGTCGGCAGGTTGGGCACAACGATCATGTCGCGCGACCAGTCAGAGCGGCTGCCGATCGCCCAGAGGACTTCCTGCTCGTCGAAGATGTCGACGTCCTCGTCGAACACGAACACGTGCTTCACCGAGCCCCCGGCGGCCGCCAGCACGGTGAGAATCGCCGTGCGCGGCTGCGCGACGTGAGTCTTCCGCATGCGCACGTACATGTGGTTGGGCGACGAATCCGGACGATAGATGTCCTGGACCTGGGGCACCACCCGGCTCAGCACCGAGTAGACGGCGCCCTCTCGACGGAGCCCGCCGATGCCGTCGTCGATGGAACCGCAGAGGATCGAGAACCAGAACGGGTCCCGACGGTGGGAAACGCAGGTTACCTCCATGTACGGGTTCAGCCGCTGACCGCCGTAGTAGTGGGTGTATT
Source organism: Chloroflexota bacterium (assembly GCA_035652535.1). Classification (NCBI taxonomy): domain Bacteria; kingdom Bacillati; phylum Chloroflexota; species Chloroflexota bacterium. The sequence continues at coordinate 4,648 of DASRDP010000073.1, read as the reverse complement.
CGCCAAACGGACCCTCCGGCTTTCGTTTGCCGCGCGGAATAATCCCCTCGATGACGAACTCGGCGTCGGCCGGCACGAGAAAGTCGTCGCCCAGCGTCTCGGATGGAACGAGCCGCAGGGGCTGGCCGATCATCCCGCCGCACGATTCCCAGTGGCTGTCCGGATACCCTTGCTTCACGCCGGCGCCCAGGTACACCGCCGGGTGGTGGCCGATCCAAAAGGCGACGCGCGCGTCCTCGCCGCGCTCCTCCGACTTCCGGATGTTCCTGGCGTTGTGGCTCGTGGTGTTGGGGAAGACGCGGATCTCCCGCGCATCCGCGATCCACCCGCGCTGAAGCGCGCAGTTGTCGATCCCCGTATCCGGATCGTACGTGACGAGAAACCCGGCCGGGATGTACGGGCCGGGGTCCCATGCCATGTGGACAAGCGCGGGGATCTGGCGAGCGTCGACCGCGTCGCCGACCGTCACCACCTCTTTGACGGGCGCCTCTGAGCGCTCGACAACCACCGGTTTGATGCGGTTCGCCCGCCGCTCGTGCATCTCCCGTCCCAATCGGGCGAACGTGCTGTTGGCGGCGAATGCGCTCCGGTGCCGCGAAGCGAACACATTCACCACGACCGGCCAGGGCGACAGCGTGCCGTCGACGCGTCGAATCTTGTGGAAGATGAACATAGGCGCTTCGCGCAGCTCCTTCTGCGCCTTGATGCCGATCGCAGCCGCCTCGTAGCGGCTATCCACCTCCCGGTCCACGTGGACGACCTGACCCGGGAAGCTCTCCTCATACGCCGAGAGGAAGGTGCGAAAATCCATACCCCCTCCACTTGATCACCCAGATCACGGGTTGTAACGCGTCGGTGCTCTAGACCGCCTCGAGGGCTTCGCGACCGCGGATGTACACGATCTGGTTCGCCGAGGGATCGCGAATGATGTGCTTCGGGTCGCGGCCCTCCTGCACGTCGTGGATCGCCTTCAGCATCATCAAGCGCATCGCGGCCAGGACCCGGTCGTGCTCGCCCAGGCGCTCCAGACTGCGATCGACGATCGGTCCCTGCGACTCGTTGACCATGCTGTCCTGGCACAAGAAGCCCTTGATTGCCGTGCCGGGCGCGTTGACGGGAATCCCGCAGATCGTGTCCACGTTTCGATAATCGCGGAAGTAGTCGTTCTCCGGCCCCGGCGCGACGAAGTCGTCGTCCTCCGGCCAGTGGTATGGCGTGCCGTGCGTGCTGAATGGGGCGAACGCGCTCTGGAATCGGAGCGTGTGCTGGTCGTCAACTGGCACGTACCAGGATTGGAACTTCTTGATGTCGTCCCCGCCCGCGGAGCTTCCCTGGACTCGCATGAAGCCCGCCGGGAAGAAGAAGTACGTGTAGACCATGTTGAGGATCCCGTACTGGACGTTCGGGAGGTTCGATTTCTGCCAGATGCCGTACTCGGTCTCCTCCCAGTCCAGCTCGGGTTTCGGAAGCGTCGAGAGCTTGTGCTTCACCTGCGACCAGCGATCCATGTGCAGGTAGGAGAAGTGAACCGTGTCGACGGCGCCCTCGAGATTTTGGAGGTAGTTGCTGTTGATGGGATAGAAGTCGACCTTGCGCGTGCCGTCATCCCGCACCAGGACTTCGTACCGCGGGAGCAGGGGCTTCCGCTCGGGCGGCCCCATATACGCGAAGATGAGCCCGCCCAGCTCCTGGCATGGATACGCCGGATGCCGCACCTGGTCCTTGAAGGCGCTGCCCTCGGGCTCGGCCGGCTGTTCCAGGCATCTGCCCTCGACGTCGTAGAGCCACCCGTGGAAGGGGCAACGGACGCCACCATCCTCCACTCGGCCATAGGCGAGCGAGGTCAGCCGATGGGAGCAGTGGAGGCCGAGCAGACCCGCCCGCCCGGCGTCGTCTCGGAAGAGGACGAGATCCTCGCTCATGATTCGAATGGCTTTGGGCTGCCCACCCCGCGTCACGTCCTTGGACAATGCAACCGGCTGCCAGTACCGTCGCATGAACTCACCACCCGGTGTGCCAGGCCCGGTCAGGCTGAGCATCGCATTCTGCTTCGCGTCTAGCACTCCCCTCCTCCGACCGACGAAATTGCCGTTACTCTAGCACGGCAGCTCGGCTTACTCGACGTCCCACAGGTGAGCGTCGCGCGTGTACGTGCCGAACGGCCGTCCGCCGCTATCGCCGCCATCGCGATCGTCCAGGGCCTTGACTCCCTTCCGCACCGCGAGGGGGTCGACGGTCCCATAGAGGACGAGGAACGGCAGCTCCGTGCTCACGTATTCGCCGATGGCTTTCATCGCCTGGAACTGGTCGTCCTGGGACAGGCTGCTGCGATAGGCATCGACGAGCCGCTGAGCCCGGGGATCATCGAACCCACCTCGATTGCCCGCCCAGTGCGTGTCCGCGCTGGCCGCTGGGCCCTCGAGCTTGCCGAGGATACCGTCGCCGCCAGACTGGGCGGTAACCTCCCAGCCAGGATAACTCGCCCGATACTCCGCATTCCGGACCTGCGCCGCGGGTGTGGTGATCTCATCGACGTCGATGCCGATCTGCCGCCAGTACGCCGCGTAGGCAGGCATGTCTTTCACGGTGAGGTCGCTGGCGGAGATGGCTGTGTGAAACCGATGGCCGTCGACCGCGTTTCGCAGCGAGCCGTCGGCCTCCGTCGTCCAGCCCACGTCGCGAAGAATAGCTTTCGCCCGGTCCGGATCGAACGCGTACTGCCGGAGCCCGTCTTTGACAGCGGGATAGAGAAGGTCCTGCGGCGGAAGGATCGCATACGCCGCGTACTCGCGGTGCCCTCCCTGCAACGCTTCCGACAGCGCGTCGCGGTCCAGCGCGTGATAGAGCGCGGCGCGAACGCGGACGTCGAGGGTGGCTGGCTCCATCTGTACACTGGGTCGGAACTGGGGCGCGATCATGCGGTGGCTCACGTACGCCTGGTAGACGTTCCCCCCGCCCCACTTCTCCGCGAGCTGAAATCCGAGATCGGGCCCGAGGGTGCTCTCGAAAACCAGGTCCACCGTACCGGCCAGGACGTTCGAGAATAGCGTGCTACTATCGGCGAAAAGCTTGACTCGAACCACGTCCACCTTGGGCCGACCGAGGAAATAGCCGTCGTATGCCTGAAACGTCATTCCATCACCCGGATCGAAGCTCGTGAGACGGAAGGGACCGGTGTTGACGTACTCCGACGTCCAGTAGGGGAGATTCAAGAAGTCGTCGGCGTTGTTCGACTCCTGGTACCGGTCGAAGGCCTCTTGGAGGATGTGCTTGGGCATGGGCCAGAAGAGGCGCGGGCCCATCGTCCCGCCCAGGTAGTACGGGCGGCGAAAGTTGATGACAAACGTTTGGTCGTCGGGAGCGTCGACCGACTCGATGAGGTTGACGGCGTCGCGCGTATTGTTGGGAAGCCCCTGGTCTCCATCGACGCGGTACGAGAAGACGAGGTCCTGGGCCGTGAAGGGGGCGCCGTCCTGCCAGGTGACCCCCGAGCGGATGGGGTAAACGACCCGCATCCGCCCGTCGGGGAGAACGGTGATGCTCCCGTCCTCCACCGTCGGCACTCGCTCCGCCAGTCTTCCGACGGGCCGGCGCGTGTGGACGTCTGACGTCACCAGTCCGTTGGTGTGCAGCTCATTCACCGAGACCCAGCCGCCCACGGTGGTGCTGCCCAGCATGTTGCCCATGCTTCCCACGTGGGACGTCACTCCGATCGTGATGCTCTTGGTCCTGCCGGTCTCCCGGGCAGGAGGCGAATCCTTCTCGGACGTCGATAGCCGAGTCGTCGATGGTCCGCATGCGGCCAAGACCGCCATCGCGGTCACGAGCCCCACGGTGAGGCAGAACAGTCGCGAGCGTCGCGTCACTCCAGTAATCTCCCGCGCGCAGGATTTGGGCACCGAGATCGTACCATCCGACGCTGGGCACGCGCGCGGCGAAAAGGGGATGGCGCCCGCGAGCGTCTCGCGGAGATTAGGGCGCATTTTGGCGCCATCCTGACCGAGGCGAAGGATCCCCCTCTGGAAGGGAGGCTTCATCGCTTCGCATCCCGGAAGATGGCGGCGGAATCGTCAGCTCTCGCTTGGTCAGAGGATCAGCAGGTGACGGGCGCGCTGTCCGGTGCCGGCGCGGGGGCGTCGTCGCCGGACGAGTCGCCACCCGTGTGGTCCGGCGGAGGCGGCGACGGCTTGTCCGCGCCCGCCTCTTCGATCGAGCGGCTCACCCGGTCAAGGGCGCCCGTGATGGCATTGCCCAACGCGGCCGCGGCCCCACCGGTCGTGATGGCCACGGAGCCGGTCGCCGCGGCCTCGCACGCGGCCTGCGCCCGAGCGGTCCCGGGAAGGACAAGCGCGCTCGCCGCGCACAAGAGAACCGCCAAAGTTCCCGCGAACGTTTTCATCGTACCTCCCAGGCGGCGCGGAGTACGAAGTGCGCCGCACTCGTAGTCTACCGGTCCGGGCGCGCGAATCCGGCTCGAACGTCGCGAACATCACCTTGACGTGATGAATTGCCCGTTCCTCGGTCCACGGTCTACAATTCCTTTGCGTCACGCCAATTATTAATGCAACAGAAACGAACCACACGGCATGGGAGCGCGGATGCAAGCGAGTCGCAGAGAGCAGCTGATCGAGGAGCTGTCGAACCTGGA
>DASRDP010000072.1 GCA_035652535.1 Chloroflexota bacterium | reverse complement strand
AGGTAGCTGGGGTCGCGCTGTTGCGCCCGCTGCATGACCCTGCGATCGTGCAGCAGCAGGTCGAGCGTCCAGGCAAGCCCCGTTGCGGTTGTCTCGTGCCCGGCAAGCAAGAGCGTGAGCAGCTCGTCGCGCACCTCACGGTCACTCAGACCCTGGTCGCTCGAGTCCCGGGCGAGGAGCAGCGTCGAGAACACGTCGTTTAGCGCTGCCAGTCCAGGATCGGCGCGACGGCGGGTGATCTCGGCATACAGCAGGTCATCGACCGCCCGCCTGCGCATCTCGAAGCTCTGGGCGGCGCGGGCGTCATCGCGACCGCGCAGAACCGCGCGCAGTGCGATCGCCCCGCGGGGTCGGGCGAGCGGGTCGATCATCGACCGGACGCGAGCCGCGAGCTCGTCTCGTTGAGGTCCGGCCTCGTAACCGAAGACGGCCCGCAGCATCACGTTGAGGGTGATCGCCTGCATGGCCGGTAGAAGCGTGAACGGCTTTCCGACCGGCCACCGATCGATTTCCTCGTCGGCGCAGAGGCGCATCGTCCGGACGTGGGCGTTCAACTGGCGACCGTGGAAAAACGGGAGCATCAGCCGGCGGTGGCTCAGATGCTCGGCGCCGTCAAGAAGCAGGACTGAGCGAGCGCCGAGGATCGGACCGAGCATGGCGTTGGCTTCGCCCGCGTGGAGGCTCTCGACCGGTCCCTGGAACAGCGACTTGACCATGTCGGGATCGAAGACCATCACGAACCCGTCGTCGAAGGCCGTCCTCATCGTGATGGCCCCGCCATAGCGCCGCCGCATGGCCTCAAGGAACGTCACGCCGCCAAAGATGAAGCCCGCCGTCTGCACCACCTTCGGCAGCCCGGGGGACGGCGGCGGCGGTCGATGATCTGGGCCGCTGATCGCCTGAGCGCATCCTTCGGTAGTCATCACGCGGGTTTACCGATGGGTGGCGCGGGCGTCAAGGGGCAGGTGAGTTCAGGTCACGGCTGACATCCGAGCTGTTCGAAAGGACAACCAGCCCGTGGCGCGAATCGCAGGGCATTACCACCCGGCAGTGCCGCCGGGACCTTTGAACGGACCGATCACCTCGTCGGTGATCCAGCCACCGTAGAAGTCGCTCTCCTGCGCGCGGACTCTCTCGTCATCGAGCCAGGCGGCATCGACCCAGGTGGGGTAGAACGCGACGTGGTCACGCAGGACTGCGTACTGAGAGGCGGGATCGCGGTACGTCCAGGCGATGGCTGTGAAACGCCTTTCCCCGATCGAAGCGTCGAGGTAGGTTGCTTCTCCCTTGAACTCGCACCATGTCGTCGCCGCGCCTCCGGGGACCAAGAGCTCGACTCGAACGTCGCCCGGAGGGATGTAGATGGTCGGCGGATGGCTGGTCTCGAGCACCCTCAGCGCCCGGACCGACTCGGCCAGCACCGCACCGGCCAGTTCGACGCGGGCCCGCCGCGAGCAGGCTACCGCCACAGGCGGCCGCGGATACTGCCAGACGCTCTCGACCCCGATCGCCATTGCTGCGGCTAAACCGCCACCTCCTCGAGCATCGCCGCGCGCAGCGCGTCCCCGAAACCGATGGGTTCGATGTCGAACAGCGCCATCCCGGAAGGATCGCTGACCACCGTCGGCACCGACAGACCCTCTATCAGGGGTCGCGCCACGCCGGCATCCACCGACGTGACCAGCCCGATCCAAAGCGAGGAGAGCCATGGCGTGATCAGGGGCACCGGAATGCGGGGCCGGTGGGGGAGGCCGAGCACCTCCGCCATGTGGTCGAGCATTTCCGCATAGCTCAGGACGTCGGGCCCGCCGATCTGGATATCGCGCCCGATCGACGCCCGCACCTCGAGCGCGGCGACCAAGTAGCTGAGCGTGTCGTCGATCGCGATCGGCTGGGTTGGATTCGCCAGCCAGGCAGGCGCGATCATCGCTGGGAGCCGCTCGACCAGGCATCTGAGGGTGCGGTAGGACTCGCTCTGGGGCCCGACGACCATCCCCGCCCGAAAGTAGGTCAGGGGCGGACCGTGGCGCTGGAGCAGCAGCGCAGTCTCGTGGCGACTGCGCAGGTGTCGGGAGCCGGGCTCATCGCCAAGGCCACCGAGATAGATGACACGCTCCACGCCCTCGCTTCGGGCCATCTGTGCGAAGGCCGTCGCAGCGGCCCTCTCCCGCAGCGTGAACTCCCCAGTGGCGCCCCGGCCCATCGAGTGGATCAGGAAGTAGGCGACATCGACGCCGTATCCTGCCCCGCGGAGCGTCCCCGGGCGCAGGGCATCGCCAACGTGCACCTCGAAGCCCTCGCGGGCCAGCGCCCGTGCCCGGCCGCTCGTCGGGTCGCGGACCAGGCACCGGACCTCAACCCCGCCGGCGGCGAGGCGTTGGGCCAGGCGGCTGCCGATGAACCCAGTGGCCCCGGCGATTAGTACGCGGTTGCTCACGCGATGGCGCCAGACGTCTCGACGTAAGGACGGGCGAGGGCAGCGGCCAGGCCGTCGCGGGCGCGGTTGCCAACTCGCCTGAACGCCAGTGCGAGGAGTGGGTCGGCAGCCCGCAAAGGCCCCTTGAGACGGAGATCTGCGTCGTACGCCACCAGGGTCCCGGTGCCGCTGGGCTCGAACGTGATGCGATCACGCGAGGTCGCCGTCGCGTTCTCGCCCAGGAATGTCACCGCGTGGCGCGGGTCGTACTCGATAACCCGGTAGGTGAGCTCCGTGCGGCGGCCCAGAAACTCAGCCACGAGCCGAAACTCGGAGCCCTCGGCGATCGGCCCTTGGTCCAGGCGCTCGGCCTTGACAGTCCCGGGGTCCCAGTCCGGGGCGTTCGAGAAGTCGCTCAGATAGGCGAAAGCATTCTCCGGCGCCCAATCGGTGTCAACGGTTGCCTGGTATCTCGCCATGTGCTCCTCCTTAGTGCGTGGTGGGTGAACCCTGTTGCGGTGCGTCGACGCCCACTCCGCTTAGGGCCTCGCACTGGGCCCAAAGCAAGCGACGTTCCTCCTCGGTCTCTCGGGTATGGGGCAGGAGGTGGGTTGGGCGGCGCCGGCGGTCGTGCCAGAACCCGCCCGAGGTTTCAGTGGCCTCCTCAGCGGCTCCCAGCCAGACGATCGTGTCTGCACCCTGATCCTCCGTCCGCAGAAGCGGACGTGTGACGCGGTAGAAGCGGGGAAGTGCATCGCGTATGCCCCCAGTATCGGCCCAGCCCGGGTGCATGGAATGGGCGACGACGCCGGTTGCGACCAGTTGCCGTGCGAATAGCTCGGTAAGGACGACCTCGGCGCGCTTGCTTTGCGCGTACACCGTAGGTCCGTCGAACTCCCCGCGTTCGCTCTGCAGGTCATCGACGCGGATCTTCTGCGTATACATGCCGCCCGAGGAGACATTGATGATCCGGGCCGGAGCGCTCTGCTTGAGCAGTGGTATCAGCAGGTTGGTGAGTAGGAACGGACCGATGACGTTGGTGGCCAGGGTGAGCTCGATCCCGTCGGGGGAGAGCCGGCGCTCCTGTGTAAGCACACCGGCGTTGTTGACGAGTACGTGTAGTCGGGCGTTGGCGGCAGTGAATGCCTCGACGAATGCCCGCACCCCGGACAGGTGACTGAGATCGCAGAGGCCGACGTGTACGTCAGCAGTGCAGTGTTCAAGGATGCGAGCCCGGGTGTGCTCGCCGCGCTCTCGGTTGCGCACCGCGAGGTGCACGGTCGCCCCGAGGCGCGCGAAGCCCTTGGCAGCCGCGAATCCGAGCCCTGAGGTCGCGCCCGTGACGAGCACCGTTTTGCCATCCATTCGAGGTGGCGGGTCCCAGCTCAAGGCATGGCTTCTGATCCGGTAGCCGAGGCTGGTATATCCGCCCACCACGGTGAGGTCCAGCGCGGCGTCGAGTGCTGACGCCGCGCTTATCCACATGCGATATCGAGCACGATGTTTGCGCCGCTCCCCAAGTCAGATACGCGCCGGTATCAGCACGCGGTCGATTACGTGTATGACCCCGTTAGAGGCCTCGATGTCCTTGTGAACCACGTGCGCGCCATCGACGCCGATCGCCCCGACGTTGGAAATCACAATATCCTCGCCCTGGACCGTCGCGGCGGTGACGCGCTGTGCCATATCTGCGGCGGTGAGACGGCCGGGCACCAGGTGGTAGTTGACGATTTCGGCGAGGGTCTGCGGATCGTCGAGCAGCCAGTCCACGGTTCCCTCCGGGAGTGCTGCGAATGCTGAATCTTGAGGTGCCAGAACGGTATACGGTCCGCGGCGGGCGAGGATCGAATTGAGACCGGCACGGTCGATCGCCGCCGCTAGCGTCGTGAGCTCGTCCTGGTTGTGTGCTGTCTCGAAGAGGTTCATGGAAGCCCCCAACCGCGACCCGGCGCCCTGTCGCGCCAGTCGCCCGTCCCGACCATCGAGGATCGCGGCGTAGATGAGGAGGCCCATGGCGACGGCGACGACGAAGGTGACCATCAGGCCGATGACGAACAGGCCGGTGGCGCTCATCGCCCGCTCCGGGGGACGACGACGGCGCCCAGTGCGAGGATCGAAGGAACCCACAGGCCCACGAAGATGCCCTCTTGGCGATGGCCGCTGAACCAGAGCAGCACCGATAGGACAAAGGAGACGAAGGCCGCGAAAAGGATCATGGACCGTGCTCCGACAGCCGGCGTGCCCGCGACCAGTGAATGGATTCTTTCCATTAGATAGATCCTTTCCTATACAAGGACTATACGAACCTTGGACAACTTTACTCACCTGGTGCGTAACTGTCAAGAGTTTGTCGAACGTATGTATAATTTTCATTATGCCCTCGGGCCTTGGCTCTCACCGGATCGGAGAGTTCTCTCGACGCGTTGGCGTGAGCCCGGAGCTTTTGCGAGCCTGGGAGCAGCGCTATGGGCTTCTGCATCCCATGCGGTCAGCGGGAGGGTTCCGGCTTTACACCGACGAGGACGCGGAGCGGGTGGCACGGATGCGGCGGGGCCTGAGCGACGGCCTGTCCGCGGCCGAGGCAGCCCGCGCGGCACTCGAGACCGGCCCGCAGTCCGACGATCTGCTGGAGGACGTGCGCGCCCGCCTGCTGGCCGCGATCGGTGACTATGACGAGGGTGCCGTGCAGGCGATCCTGGACGAGGGCTTGATCGCGTTCGGCCTCGAGGAGTTCGTGCGCGGTCTGGTACTTCCCGCGCTTATGGAGATCGGCCGCCGGTGGGAGGTGGGCGAGGTCGAGATAAGCCAGGAGCACTTCGCCAGCAACCTGATCCGCGGCCGCCTTATATCGCTCGCGCGGCTTTGGGGACGCGGATCAGGACCGATGGCGCTCCTGGCCTGCGCGCCCGGAGAGCGTCACGACATCAGCCTTCTGGCCTTCGGACTCATTCTTCGCTCATTCGGTTGGCGGATCCTCTTCCTCGGTGCCGACACCCCGACCGCCACGGTGACGGAGGCGGCTCGGCGAACTGCACCAGCGGCCGTGGTGCTGGTCACCTTCGATGCGGCCAATCTCAGGTCGGAAGGACGCGCCCTGCGTCAGGTTGCCCGAATCGCCCCGCTGTTTGTCAGCGGTCCCGGTGCCTCGACGGTTCTGAGTGGCCCCGCGCGCCTGCGCCTGCTCGACGGCGATCTGATCGAGGCTGCACACGAGGTAGCGTGGTTGCCGAACGGCTGAGCTCGGGTTTTGAGTAACGACGGCGGCGGCCCGGGAAACCGCTTAGCGGCTTACCGACCCCTCGCCGGCGGCCTCGAGCGAAGCGCCGGTCGCGCGGATGCCGAGCAGGATGAGACCGGCGGCGACGAAGCCGGTGATGGCCATCACCAGGAATGCCGAGGAGAATCCCCAGGTGGAAGCGGCGCCCAGCACGATCAGAGGAGCGATCGCCCCGCCGACGTGCCCCAGCCCGTCGCTCAGCGCCACCCCGGTGGCACGAGCGTTTGTGGCGAAGTGCTCGGCGGTATAGGTGTACAGCATGGGGACCGTGAGCCCGATCGTGAGCGAGGCGACGAACCCGACGCCGATGATGACCCCCGGGGAGACGAAGTAGCCGATCAGCAGCAGCGATATCGCCCAGATCACAGCGAACACCGCCGTCGTGTACTTACGCTCGAGGCGGTCGCTGAAACGCGTAGTGGCGTATGCGCCGACGAGGAAGCCAATCCCCGATACCAGCAGGTATGTGGTGCTGTCGGCGAGGCTGTAGCCCTTGTCGGTGAATAGGGTCGGCGCCAACGTCAGCCACCCGTAGTTGCCGATGTAATAGACGAACCAGATCGCGATGAAGAGCGCAAGGCGCCCGACCATCGGCCGCCTCAACAGCGCGCGAACAGGAAACCGCTCAGCCGCGGCCTCGTCGGGTACCGGCTCGGGCTCGGGAAGGTCCCCGTCGACCTCCTCGCGAGCGGTTTCCTCAGCGCTCGCCACCGCCTCCTTGGCTTCTTCGACGCGGCCCTGAGAGACAAGCCAGCGCGGAGAGGGCGGTAGGTCTCGCCGCATAACGAGGATCGTGAGACCGCCGAGCGCGCCAATCCCAAAGAGGATGCGCCACCCGGATGCGAACGTGGGAACCAACCCTCGCGCGACGAAGGGCACCACGGCGAAGCCCGCATACGCCATGGTCGTTGCCCAGCTTGTGTAGCGGCCGCGCAGGCGAGCCGGCGCGACCTCTCCGATGTAGGTGGTGACCGCGGCGATCTCGGCGCCGATCCCAAGTCCGGCGATAAAGCGAAACACGATCAGCTCAGTCACGTTCGTGCTGAACGCGGCCAAGATCGTGCCGAGCGAGAAAACGGCGACCGAGATCCCCAGGCTGAGCCGCCGTCCCCACTTATCGGCGATGAGTCCATCGACGAAGGCGCCGATGATGTAGCCGATCAGGCTGCTGGTGATCGAATACGCGACCGTCGACGTGGACACGTGGAACTGGGTCGCGATCACCGGTGTCGCGAACGAGATCGTCACGATGTCGAAGAAGGCAAAGAAGTAGCCCGCCCCGACGATCCACAGCAGCTTGCGCTCGTACGGCCAAACTGGAATCCGGTCGAGGCGCGCCAGCGGACCAGCCCGACGACGTCTGATGCGCGGGCGTCCCTCTTCGGTTCCGACGGACGGACCTGGTTCACGTGCAGACATCTAACCTCCCTCGTCTGCCCAATGACCTACCCGGCCGGAGGCGTAGGAAACGCGCGCCCGGGTTACACCGTCGCGCGCGTGAACGAGGGCGTGCGCCGTGGCGGCGATCTGGGACCCCAGATCGCCGGGCTGCTGCCTACGTCGTCGCGACCAACCCCGGAGCCTTCATCTCCTCGACGACCACGTCGCCGTCGACCACAATCGGCTCGTCGTCGAGGAACAGGCTGCAGCCTCGCATCGGGACGTCCACGTGGCACTGAGTGTCGTTCCCGCCGCCGAACTCCTGGTTGGGCCCCGTCGAGAACAGGACGTTGCCGTAGAAGGATCGGCCGTGCATGCCGAGGCCGCGACGGTCGGTGGCGAGGTAGGACCAGCGGGCCTTTTCGTTCAAACCCCAGCCGATGTGCGCGATCCCGTAGGCCTTCTCGTCATCGAAGGACGCCATGTAGTCGCGCAGCAGGTCCGCGTCGAGCTCGCCGTGGATGTCGACTATCCGGCCGCTCTCGATTCTGAGATGGATCGGTGTCTGGGCGTAGGTCTTGAACGGGAAGATGATGTCGCCCGGTGCGATCACAACGGTGCCATTGACGCCGTCATCAGCCCCGCCCGTGAACAAGAACCCTGAGGGCCAGTGGTCCCAACGGCCAGGCTCATCCGTATACCCATATTCGGTGATCACCGGGTAGACGCCGATGCGGTATGTGACGTCGGTCCCGAAGCGGTTGGTGAAGCGGAGCTGGCTTGCCTTGCCGAGCAGCTCGCCCCCGTATTCCACTCGTTCGCGCTGGTCCCGGGTCGGGAAAAGTTGCACCAGGTGCTCGATCGGCTCGATGCACAACAGCACGCGTGCGCCGGCGTCCTGGATTTCGAGCTGCTCTTTTGAGAACAGCAGGAACATGGTGTCGACCACTAGATCGGCGGCCTTGAGCGCCTCGATCGCGGGGCGGTTGTCCCCCAACGGGGTGGTCCCGACCGTCCACGCGCCGCTATCGCCGCTGAGCGAGCTCGACTGGCGCGGCAAGCGCACATGGAAGGCCGTCGCTCCCATGCTCTCGGCGGCCCCCAAGAATGCGTCGGCATAGTCCAGCCGCTCATCGCCCTGAGTGAGGACGGCCACAACTTCGCCCTCTTTCAGGGCACAAAGCTCGAGCTCCTTGGCGCAAAGGTCGCTGAAGGTGTTTCCACCGAGGCTCATCATCGGCATGACTCCTGTGCGGTCGAAAATAGGTGCATATAAAATATTTCATGGTCTGAGTGGGGTCAATGCGGGTGTGCCGTGGCGTCAATGCGGGGGCGAGCGGCCAGGGGCGGCTGACCGCGCGGGGCCCCGCCCCGGGAGGCTGGGCAACGTTCTGCTCGGTACGGGTACTCAGCGGGCCCGCCGTCCGCGCCCTGCCCTACGAGCAAGAATCGCATCACCTAGCGCACTCCGAGAGGATGTTGCGAATTGCGCTCGCCTGGCGAGCATCTTTCGCAAAGGCGTCCGGCATCAGCCAAGCTGATGCGATCTTTGCCCATCGTCAGTGGCGGTATGCCTGTCCAGGCGGCGGCTAGCCGAGACGCGCCATTTTCCTCGCGCCTACGTCGTACGCACATGGACGGACGCGCTGTTGTTGTCGCCCGGCACATGGGACGGACGCGCAACCGTTCTCGCGCGGTCGCGTCCTGAGTCCTCGCGCGCTCGCGTCTTGACGCACACCATATTTTGTATATGATCGCGATTAGGAGCCGGACCCGCCGGGTCACTGCCGATGCAGCGACACGGCCACCCGCCAACGAACGATCCATCCAAAAGACGTGAGGCCCCGGACGAGGGGAGGGCAAAGTGGATAACCCAATGGCAGTTCACGGACCATCGCCGGTTGGCGAAGAATCCGCCGACGAGATCGGGCGCGTCGAGGCACGGGGGATCGATTTCGTCCCCGAGAGAGAACGTCACTCGCGGCCGCGCAACCTCGCGTGGGCGATGTTTGGCCCTCAGTTTGGCTTCGGCAACATGGTCTTCGGGTCGCTCGGCATTGCGTTCGGGCTGAGCTGGTGGAGCACGTTCACGGCCGTGACGGTTGGGGTTGCGCTTGGCTCACTTATCTTCGCCGGCGTGGCGATCCAGTCGCCCAAAACCGGCACAAACAATGCGGTCTCCAGCGGAGCCTTCTTTGGCGTGACGGGCCGCTATCTCGGCTCGCTCATCAGCCTCTTCATCGGCCTCTCGTTCTTCGCGATCCTCGTGTGGACCTCGGGCCAGACGATCGTCGTGGTCTTCCACCGCATCTTCGGCAGCGGCACCGGGAACGTCGCTCTGTCGATCGCGATGCTGGTGGTGATGCTGATCTCCTTCGCGCTCGCGATCTATGGGCACGCCACGTTGGTGGCAAGCTTCAAGTTCATCGCGATCGCGAGTGCGGGCGTCTCGCTCCTTGCGCTGATCGTGCTCTCCGGCAAGTTCCACGACGTGCACGGCGGGGCCTATCTGCTTGGCAAGTACTGGCCGACCTGGGTGCTGACGATGGTTCTGGCCGCCTCGCTTCCCGTGTCCTGGGGGCCATTCATCGGAGACTACGGGCGCTACGTCCCAACAAAAGCAAAGGCGAGCACGTGCGCCCTTGCCGGGGGGCTGGGCATCTTCGCAGGCTGCTGGTTGTCCGAGATCATCGGGGCGTTCGCCATCACGACGTTCCCGAATCCGGCCACCCCGTTCGCGACAGGGTTTACGCAGGTGTCTCCGCTGTGGTTCGCGATCCTGCTCATGATCGCGCCGGGTGGTCTGGCGAACATCGAAAGCGCTGCGATGTCCGTCTACAACTCGGCACTGGACGTGCACGCCCTGTTCTTCCGGCTCACGCGGGCTCAGCTGACCTTCATCATGAGCGCAATCGGGCTCGCCGCCGCATACATCGCGCTGATCGCATTCAACGCGATCAACTCGATCGAGGCCTTCGCGACGTTGATGCTCGTCACCTGTACGCCCTGGATGGTGATCATGACCATCGGGCACCTGATGAGGCGTGGGCGATATATACCGATGGATCTACAGCCGTTTGCGGGCGGAGTGAAAAAGGGGATCTACTGGTTCACGGGCGGCTTCAACATCAGGGCGTTCGTGGCCTGGGGCGCCGCCGTGGCGGTGGGGATGATGTTCACGTCGACGAGCATCATCACCGGGCCGCTCACTCCTCATGTGAGCGGGATCGATCTGAGCTTCACCAGCGCTGCCGTGGTCGGCGGGGTCCTCTACTACGCCCTGGTCAAATTCTTCCCCGAACACGGCGTGATGATCGCGGCGCCTCCGCCACAGGATGAGGTGACCGTGCCACCCAGCGTGGCGCTGAAGTAGGTAAGAACTGGAACGCAAGCTTGACCGCGATCGCCTGCGGCTGCTCGAAGGCGGCGGCGAACGGGCGTACAGCGACGCCTTTTTGACCCTGTGGCCGACGGCGATCGAGTGGGTCGAGCCGTATTACGACGGCGAGCACCTCAGACGCACCGTGGTCTGGTTGCTTCGACTCGATCCGGCCGCATCCGAGCCACTGCTCGTCGCCGCGCTCACGCACGACATGGAGCGCCACTTCCCGGGAGGCACTCAACCGGACAAGGCGGCGGGCGCGTGGGATGACGTCGAATACAACACCAAGCACATGCGCCGGTCGGCCGAGATCGTGTCGGGCTGGCTTCGGGGTGAGGGCGTATCCGATCCGTTCGTCGATCAAGTCACGCCACCGATCCTGGAGCACGAGTTCGGCGGCTCGCCGAGCGGCGACCTGATTCAGGCAGCCGACTCGCTGTCGTTCCTCGACGTCAACGGGAGGCTTGTCGCCAAATGGGTACTGAACGGCGAGACGACGCTCGAGCACGGCAAACGCAAGCTCGAGTGGATGTACAAACGCATACGCGTACCAAGCGCGGAGGCGCTTGCGCGTCCCCTGTACGAGGCTGCGCTGATCGCGGTTGAGAATCAGGTGCGCGGGGCCTCGACTACGCCGTCCGGCTAGCCGACACCCGCTCCATAAACCGGCGGGTCTCGCGCAGAAAGTCCCCGGTGTTGTCCCACGGGATCATGTGACCCGCGCCCGGGATCCGGGCGATCTCCACGTCGGGCCGGGTATCGGTGATCTCGGGTAGGGCGGATTCGGGGACGACCGGGCTATCTGCTCCATACATGAACAACACAGGCGGCTCGAGCTCGCGAAGATATGGAAAGAAGTCCTCGCGGTGGAAGTTCTGCCAGGACTCCCGCACCGCGTTCTCGTCGCAGGTCGGCAGCCACTGCGCGCGCAAGGCAAGGTGCTCGGGGGTCAGAGTCGGGAAGTATCGGAGCAGCTCTTCCGGCGCGGCGCCCGAACGGGCCGCCTGGAGCTGGTCCATGAAGGCCTCCAGCGACATGGGATAGGTACCCCGGCCGGGTCCGGTCAGCGGCGGGTCGGCGAGCACAACCGGGCCGGCCGCTCCGTGATGAAGCACGCGCACCGCGGCGGCGATGCGCGCACCCATCGAATGACCGACGAGCGCGGGCCGTTGTAGGCCAAGTCGTTCGATCACCGCGTTGACGTCTCCGGCGTAATCGGTGAGGTCGTAACCGGCAGGGGGCGTGTCGGAGAGCCCACGACCCCTGATGTCCAGGGTGATTACGTGGTAGTCCCGCGCGAGATCGAGCGACACGAACTCCCATGTCGCCGCCGGGCTGGTGATCCCCGGGACGATGACCACCGGCGCTCCGGCTTCGCCGTACTCGAGGTGGTGGAGCCTTAGTCCATCTCGATCGACGTAGCCGCTCGCGCCGACCGGTTCGGTGTCCGCGAGCGGCATTCAGCTCACGGCCGGTGCGCCGGCTAGCTCGCTCCTTGTATTGCGCAGGCGCGCCGTCACCGTCTCCAGCGGTTCCACATCGGCGTACTTCGAGTCCATATCGAAGATGTTTGAGTCGTGTGGGCCGGCAGCGCGGTCGCCGACACACTCGACGGGCACGATCGTCCGGAATCCGCAAGAAACGGCGTCGACGACGCTCGCTCGAACGCAGCCGCTGGTAACGCATCCCGTGACGATCAGCGAATCGGCGTTGGCACCAAGCAAAAAGGAGACCAGCGACGTCCCGTAAAAGGCCGAGGCCGCCTGCTTACCGAACACTGGCTCACCCGGCTGAGGTTGCACGCGGGCGTCGATCTCACACCACCGAGAGCCTTCGATCAGCATGGCAAGACCCGGCATCTTGCGCAGCCACACCAACTGGTCGAGGTGACTCTGCTGGAAAGTGACCGCGGTGAACGCGACTGGAAGGCCGGTGCGCCGCGCGATGTCAAGGAGCGACGCGGTCGCGGTGATCACCTCGTCCAGGTTTCCCCCAACCGGGCTGGTCTCATCCGTGAAGCCGTACTGAAGATCCACCACCAGGACCGCAGGACGATCGCCAAGGCCCACGCGGCCGCCGATTCCACTTCGTGAATAGATCTCGCGCGCGTCGGCCAGCGAGTCCCCACTTGGCCGGCTGCCGTCAGATCCTTGGACTGCGGGTACGTGACCAGCCACAACAATCTATTATATATCAAACACCGAAACCGGCCCGCCTTTACACCGAAAAGAGGAGATTAGTGCCGGCACTGAATGCGGCCCGACTCGCCGCCGGCCCAGAGGCGGCCGGATCGGCGTATAGCATCCAATGAGCACCTTGGGCACCGCGGAATCCGATACCGGCGAGCAGGTTCCGGCCTCGCCGATCGACCTCCCGTCGATCCCAGACGTCATCTATCAGCAACTTCGCCGCGACATCGGACGGGGCGTTTACCGCCCTGGACCCATACGGATCCGGCCGCTCACGGAGCGCTTCAGAGTCAGTGCCACTCCGGTGAGGGAGGCGCTTCGAAGGCTCGAGGCGGAGGGCCTCGTCACCCTTCGCAAGAACCAGATCCTCGTCAACGCGCTGTCGGAGGCCGAATTGCGCGAGATCTTCGCGATCCGAGCTGAGCTCGAAGCCTTCGCGTTGCGCAGAGGCGCCGAGCAGATCCGAAAGGATCCCAAGCTTCTCGCGGAACTCGAGTCTCAGGTAGCCACGATGGATGAGTACGAGCGCGACCCCGAGGACTGGCGCGCCGCCAACGAGAGCTTTCACATGAAGATCTACCGCGCGGCTGGGATGCCGCGGCTGTCTTCAATGATCGACTCGCTGTGGATCGCGGTGGAGCCGTACCTGCGGCTATATGTGTCGACTGCCGGAAGCTTTCGCGCCAGCCAGGAGCAACACCGATCGATTCTTGAGCACCTCCGCGAGGGGCGCGCCAAGGCGGCGGCCGACGTCCTGCGCAAGCACCTTCAGGACACGGAGGAAATCGTCGCCAAGGGCATAAACAGCGCGGGCGCCGAAGAGGGGTAATCGGTGGGGGCGACGCAGGCAGCGCGGGGGTTCGTCAGCCCGTTCGCCGTTGAGGCACCGCCCGGAGCCGAGGGGTGGCAGCGGCTGTACCCCTATTACTACCTGTTCAGCGAGCCCCGGCGAGAGTTCGAGGAAGGGAAGTTCTGGTTTTTCGACGGGATGCACAACCCCGAGCCCGTGTATCCGTTCGACACGATCATGACTGAGAGTTGGTGGGTCGCGCTCAACCAGTTCGGCACCCGCGTGTACGTGATTCCGCCCGCGCTCGGGATCGACCAGCGAATCGTCAACGGCTACCTGTACATCAGCCCCAATTCGATTACCGACCCGGAGCTGATCGCGAAGCGGGCGGAGCTGTTCAAGCGGCGCGCCGGTCACTACTACGAGAACTGGGGCGAGATCTACGACAACTGGATCGCGAAGGCGGAGGACTGCATCTCACGGCTTCGAGAGCTCGAGATCCGGGACCTTCCCGAGGTCGAGCCCGAGGCGACCGTGCTCTCACATCGCGGGCTGACGAGCAGCTACGACCTGCTCGCCACCTACAACAGGCTGATCGAGAACATGCAGGAAATGGCGTACTACCACTTCGAGATGCTCGGTCTCGGGTACGCCGCGTACCTGACGTTCCGAGACTTCTGCCAGACAGCCTTCCCGGGCATCGCGGATCAGGCGATCTCCAAGATGGTCGCGGGAATCGACATCCTTTTCTTCAGGCCAGACGACGAGGTGCGCAAGCTGGCGGCGCTCGCGATCGAGCTCGAGTTGGCAGATCTGATCGTCGCCGACCACGATCCGTACGCGGCGCTTGCCGCCATCAGCGAGGCCCCACAGGGCGAACGCTGGCTCGAGTCCTTCGAGAACGCCAAGGAGCCCTGGTTCTGGTTCTCGACCGGTCCCGGCTACTCACATGAACACCGAGCATGGATCGACGACCTCCGCCTCCCCTTCAATGCGATGCGTGGCTACATCGAGAAGCTGCGCGCCGGCGAGGACATCTCGCGTCCGCTCGAGGAGATCCGCGTTGAGAGCGAGCGCATCTTCGACGAGTACCGCGACCTCCTCGGGTCCGGCGACCGCGAGGCGTTCACCGCGATGCGCGAGCTTGCGCGCACCGTGTATCCCTTCGTCGAGAACCACAACTTCTACGTCGAGCACTGGCACCACTCGATCTTCTGGAATCGTGTGCGCGAGTTCGGCCAGATCCTTGAGAACGGGGGGTTCCTGCAGGACGCCGAGGACATCTTCTTCCTGCACCGGTTCGAGATCCACGACGCCCTCTATGACCTCTGCACCGGCTGGGCGACGGGAACTCCCGCGCGGGGCCCCAGCTACTGGCCGGACGAGGTAGCCGAGCGTAAGCGGATTATGCAGGTGCTGCGTGAGTGGTCGCCGCCGCCGGCTCTGGGAGTGGCGCCCGCCGAGATAACTGAACCGTTCACGGTCATGCTCTTCGGTGTCACAACCGAGACCGTTAAGCAGTGGCAGGGTGGGGACGGGCGCGATCCCAACCAGCTGGGCGGGATCGCCGCATCGCCGGGTGTCGCCGAGGGGGCGGCGCGGGTCATCACGTCCGTCGCCCAGCTCGACGAGGTTCAGGCAGGCGAGATCCTGATCTGCCCGATCACCGCCCCGAGCTGGGCGCCGGTGTTCGCCCGTATCGGCGCCGCTGTATCGGACATCGGCGGCATCATGTCGCACGCCGCGATCGTCTCACGGGAGTACGGACTACCGGCAGTGGTTGGGACCGGATTCGGGACCAAGCGGATCCGAACCGGTCAGCGGGTCCGAGTCGACGGCGACAACGGCACCGTTACGATCGTCGACTGACGGGGTCGTCCAGCGCGAGCATCGTCAACGGAGCTCGGAGCGGACGATCTGCGCGCCCTCAACGAGCGCGCGCAGTTTGGCCTGCGCCAACTCGCGCGGCAAATACTTCATCCCGCAGTCCGGGCCGACGCTCAGCCTCTCCGCCGGCACGTGGTCAAGCGCGGCGCGAATCCGGTCGGCGACCGCCGCGGCTGACTCCGCCGACGGGTCGCCGAGGTCGAGCACGCCCAGGACGATCCGCTTGCTCGGGAGCTGCTCCAGGATCGAGAGATCGAGACGTGGCTGGGCGGCCTCAAGACAGATCTGGTCGGCCGCGCACTCCTCGAGCTCCGCCAGAAACGAGTAGCCGCTCGCGCGCTTCTTGACGATCGCCGCATACCCAAAGCAGGTGTGCAGCGCCGTCTCAGAGTTGATCCCTTCAAGCGCGCGATTCAGGGCGGCAAGCGCGAACTCGCGCGCAGCCTCGGGCCGCGCCTGCAGATACGGCTCGTCGATTTGAACGATGTCCGCGCCGGCCGCCACGGCGTCACGGAGCTCGGCGTTAACCGCCTGCGCATAGTCCAGCGCCATCGCAGCGGGATCGCCGTAGTAGTCGTCCTGCGCCTGCTGGGTCATCGTGAACGGCCCGGGCACCGTCACCCGGATGCGGCGGTCCGTGCGCCGGCGTAGGAACTCGACGTCGCGCTTCTGCACGGGGCGCGCGCGCCGGATGGGGCCGACCACACGGGGGACCGGGTTTGGGTGGCCGGTGCGGTCGAGCGCGCTGCCGGGGTTGTCGAGGTCGACCCCGTCGAGCGCCGTCGCGAAGCGGTTTGAGTAACTCTCCCGGCGGATCTCTCCGTCGGTGATGACGTCGATACCGATCAGCTCCTGGTCGTGGATCGCCAGGGCGGTGGCGTCGTCCTGCGCTTGCTCGAGGAACGGGTCCTCGATACGCCACAGTTCCCTGGCCGCCACACGTGGGGGCAGGCGCGAGCCCAGGCGCTCGCGATCGATCAGCCAATCGGGCTGCGGATAGCTGCCGATTACGGTTGTTTCGAGGGCAGGCGAGGCTCACGCTCCTTGGTAGATTTCAAATATAATAGTTCGCATACGGGCCCTGGTGACGCTTTGCCCGGCCTGACCGACCCGAAAGGCGAAAGCGATGACGACGACGCCTCTAGAACGCCGTTTCCCTAGCCCATTCTCGGTGGAGGCCCCACCGGGAGCGGAGGATTGGCGCCGTCTGTATCCCTACTACTACCTCTTCAGCGACGAGCGCAAAGAGTTCGAGGAGGGGAAGTTCTGGTTCTTCGATGGGATGCACAACCCGGAGCCCGTGTATCCGTTCGACACGATCATGCCCGAAAGCTGGTGGGTGCTGCTCAACCAGTTTCTGACCCGTGTGTGGCCGGTGCCTCCCGCGCTCGGCATCGACCAGCGGATTGTCAACGGCTATCTGTATGTGAGCCCAACCTCCATCGCGGATGAGGCGCTGATCGAAGCTCGCGTCCCGCACTTTCTCGAACGAGCCGGTTACTACTACGAGAACTGGGACGAGATCTACGCGCACTGGATCGCCAAGGCGGAGGACTGCATCAAGCGGCTGCGGGCGATCGAGTTCAAGCCGCTTGAAGAGATGGAGCCGATGGAGACCATCACCTCGTGGCGGGGGACAACGTCGGCCTGGGATCTGATCGCGTCCTACGACCGGCTGCTCGAGAACATGCACGAGATGGCCTGTTACCACTTCGAGCTGCACATGCTCAGCTACGGCGCGCTGATGACGCTGTCGGATTTCTGCAAGAACGCCTTTCCCGGGATCGCCGATCAGACGATCGCGAAGATGGTGGGCGGGGTCGAGATCCTCTTTTTCCGGCCCGACGACGAGCTCCGCAAGCTCGCGCGGCTAGCGCTCGAGGTGGGCGTCGACGACGCGATTATCGACAACGAGGAACCGCAGGCAGCACTCGGTTCAATCTCAGCCGCGCCCGACGGACGGCGGTGGCTCGAGGCGTTCGAGGAGGCCAAGGAGCCGTGGTTCTGGTTCTCCACCGGTCCTGGCTATTGCCACCAGCACCGAGCATGGATCGACGACCTAACCATCCCTTTCAGTGCGATGCGGGGTTACATCGAGAAGCTGCGAGACGGCGCCGATATCGAGCGGCCCCTGGAAAACATCCTGAGCGAGCGCGAGCGGATCGTGCAGGAGTACAGCGAGCTGCTCCCCACCGATGACGACCGCGAAGCATTCCGACAGGTGCTCGACCTTGCTCGCAAGGTTTACCCC
>DASRDP010000071.1 GCA_035652535.1 Chloroflexota bacterium | reverse complement strand
AGCTACCGGATGCGGGCCTACCAGGACCCGCCGCCGGAGGAAGGAGGCGCTGCTATCATTCGCTGACCTGCCCGGGGCTCTGCACTATTCGCGATCAGCTCTCTGCACTTTTGATGATCGCCAACATCAGGGATCTGCGCGCGATATTGAACAGTCGCTCCACTTCCGGGTCACTGATACCTCCGCGAATGACCTCTGCGTAGCCCGACTGGAGTGTCGGAATCTGCGATGAGACGAACTGGAAGTCGTCGACGGAAAACGTGCGCCCGTTTAGGTTGACCCCCGGAAAGTTCGCCCGGTATTCCCGGACTTACTGACGAGCGTACGGAACGACAAATGGCATTCCAGTCACGCTGCGAAGGTGATAGGTGGCGACCATCGTCCCATCGGGGTTGATGACCCAATCGCCGTTTTCCTGTGTCGGCAGCCGCTCTGCCAGCATCGGGTGCGCGACACCGGTGAAGTGGTACTAGGTGAGGTAGGAGGTGAAGATCCACATCCACTCGCCAATGCCCGAGCCGGTCGTTAGCTTGGGATTGAGGGTCGTCGGCTCCTTGGGGTAGGCGATACGGATGCTTCCCCTAGGACTTGCGGAGAGCCCAGAAGACGCCCCACTGCTCGTGGTTGGAGGATCAACCGTCGGTGCGGGCACCGGTCCGCAGCCTGCGAGCAGCATGAGGTCGCACGACAGGAGACCCAGCTACATGTGGCGGGAAAGTCTGAGATTCGGCACGACCGTGCTTCGGGCTCGTGCGTCGGGGTTGTTCGTCACTCGCCGCGCAGCTCGCCGCCCGCTGCCATCTCTTCCGGGATTGTCGGCAGCATCACCGCGACGACGGCCGGTGTGCCATCCCGAACGTGCTTCAGGGCGCGGCGCAGCGCCGGCCCGACGTCCTCGGGTTCGCGCACCGTTTCGCCGTAACCGTTGGCGGCCTCCGCAAGCTTCGCAAAATCCGGTGGCGGATCGAAGAGGCCACCAGTGTAATCGCCCGTCGTGACGGCAACACCGTTGGGGTATTGCCTCGCCAGGGTCTGCGTCCCGGTGCTGTACGAGCGGTTCACCATGACGACGGAGAGAAACGGCGCCTTGTGGTGCGCGGCGCACCAGAGCGAGACGAGCGGGGAGCCGAACATGAAGTACCCGTCACCGGTCGCCAAGACCACATCGCGCTCGGGACGGGCGATCTTGGCGCCGAATGCGGCGCCGGAGCCAAACCCGCCGGCGCTGCCGCCGCTCTTGATGTACGTGCCGGGCTCGTCGCGTCCAGGGTACACGCGCAGGCTCCCATCGTTGACCAGAATGGCGTCTTTGTCCAGGACTTCGCCGAGCTGATAGCCGACCCACAGCGGGTTGATCGGCCGCCGCTGACCGGCCCGCTTCCCGCGCTCCTCCGCCTGATGCGCCAGCTCCTGCTTGCGCTCCACGAGCCGCGCGCGGCGCTCTTCGATGCGATGGAGGTCGCTCTTCGACAAGCGCGCCGCTGCTGCCTCAAAGATCGCGCTCGCGGCCCCGCGAGTCGTCGATGGGATCCACAGGTTCGCGTCGAATTCCATGGTCTTGTACCGGGACTGGACAGGATCGACGTCCACCCATGCGATCTTCGCGTCTGGTCGGGGCCACTCGCGTGGCGGTGTGAAGGGGACGAGCGCCTCGAAGACGAGGATGACGTCCGCTTCATGTGGGCGCGGCCCGGTCCCGAACAGCGGATGGTTGAAGGGGAAGTTCATTCGGTTGGTCCTGCTGCTGTCCATGACGGGGACAGCCAGCAGCTCGGCAAGCCGCACCAACTCGGGCACCGAATCAGGGTTTCGGCCCGAATGGCCGGTCACGATGACCGGGTTGGCCGCTTCGATCAGCCACTGCGCCACCCGCCGCGCGTCGGAGGGGTCCGGCCAGATCGGCCGCGCGACCCCCATCTGATCACGCGTGGGGAAGGAGGTCGTCGCATCCGGGAAAGGCTGCTTCGCAATCTCCAGGGGAACGGAAAGGTACACCGGGCCCTTCGGCTCGCTCATGGCGACCTGAAGCAATCGGCTCACCATGAGCCCCGGGTTGTCCTGGTATTCCATGCGGTGGTCCAGCTTCGTGTACTGGCGCAGGATCTCCCCCTGGTCGCGGGGCTCCTGCACCCACTGGACGCTGTTGTCGCGGGCGCCAGGCATCGTCCGCGGATAGGCGCGCGGCGCGTTGCCCGCCGTGATCAGGACCGGATACCCGCCCTTCCAGGCGGTATGGATGGCCGCGCCGGTGTTCAACGTGCCCACGTCGACGTGAACGGCGAGGGCCGACGGCTTGCCGGATGCTGCCGCCGCCCCGAGCGCCGCGTTCAATGCCACGTGTTCGTGCGGGACGGTGATGAGGTCAGGCGCGGGCCAGCCCCGCTGCCGGGCTTTGGCGATTGCTTCCTGGTAAAAGACGATCTCGGTGCCGGAGACGAAGAAGAGGTGATCGACGCCTCCGAGCTTCATCGACGCGACGATGGCGTCCGACCATTCGTCGGCAGGGTGCTGGCTCCAGCGCGGGTTCGTGACCGCTGCGCTCCGCAGCTCAACCATCCTTCTACAGCCTCCTCGTGGTGGGTGGGCGGGAAGAGACGTCACGCGCTTCGGCGTGACGCTCCGCTGGCGGACTGAATGGGCGGCGCCTTCGAGGCCTTGCCTTCAGGAGTCGTTCTTGTCGCCGCGGTCGGACCGCGGCTCCCTCGGTGCCCTGCTACCGCTCGCGTTCGCGAACGTCGAAGAATACACACTCCGGGTCCCACAGGTGCGTTTCGCAATACTCGCAGGTGGCAAGCAGCCGATTGCGCGCGGCACGCTCGTCCCGGAGGCGCTGCTCGTCGCGCTTGTCCGCCCACGGCGCCGCCTCAGGATATTCTGCGACGAGCACGTCGAGGTCGTGCTTGTATGCCTCGATGCTCTCGACTTCGAACCCGACGTGGTCGAGCGCGGGTCGCTCGACGATTCCCGCCTCCGCGTAGTCCTGGATCCGCCACGGCATGATGGCGAAGGTGATGACGCCGTCGGTCAGGTGGTGCACGCGGTCGGCGCCGGGCTGCTTGAGATAACGGAGCTCGAATACGTCGGTGTAGAACTTGGCGATGCGGTCCGGGTCCAATGCGCGCATGGCGAGGTGGTGAATGTGCCGGGTCGTCCGGTCGTGTCCGTCCTTGTCGTGGATCACTGTGCGGCGTCGCTCGCCCATCTCCGCGTAGGACAGATCGAAGACGTGCCCCTCGGGATCGTGGCCCGCTCGGCCGACGTATCCACGATGCGCGGGGCGCGTGGTCACGCCGACAGACGGGTACAGCTCCTGGATCCGGCGAAGCACCTCGTCGACGTCGTCGACCTCGAACCCGAAGTGATCGAGCCCCGCCTGGTATCCCGGCTTCCGATAGTTAAAGGCAAAGTTGATGTACCCGTCCGTCAGGAACCCATCCGGGCTCCGCTCCGAGACAGGGTGCAGCCCAAATACGCCGCTGTAGAAGGTCTTCATGAGACGCGGATTCACCGCGGAGATCGCGATGTGCGTCAGCTTCGCTTCCACGAATGTTCCTCCGCTTCAGGTTGTGGCCGAGCGTATCACCGCGCGTCCTTCGTGTCAACGGCCGGATGTGCGGGGACCGACAGATCCTATACACCCCGGGCGGGAGCGCTATGCACGGTACGTCGCGGCGCTGTATGAATCGGCGCAGTTCGCATCGGGGGCGGGGATGGAGCGCTATCGGGAATGGTGGCCCTTTGATCCGCCG
>DASRDP010000070.1 GCA_035652535.1 Chloroflexota bacterium | reverse complement strand
CCCGATGCGAACTGCGCCGATTCATACAGCGCCGCGACGTACCGTGCATAGCGCTCCCGCCCGGGGTGTATAGGATCTGTCGGTCCCCGCACATCCGCCCGTTGACTGCGGCAAACCCAGCGCGTATCTTCACCTCCAATGCTCCCAGCTAAGGAGGACCAGATGGCGACGACGATTGCGAGCTCGGCGGCCCCCTACAGCGCCTACCACAAGCGGGATGTTCCGGAGGCCGACGGGGAGCTGACCCGCGTCGGCCCGGGCACCCCATGCGGGGAATACCTCCGACGCTTCTGGCATCCGGTCGGCCTATCCGCCGACCTCATAGACCTGCCCAAGGCCGTTCGCATCCTGGGGGAAGATCTGGTGCTGTTCCGAAACGGCGAGGGCCAGGTGGGACTCGTGCAGCTCCACTGCCCTCACCGCGGAACGTCGCTCGAGTTCGGCACCGTGGAGCGGCGCGGGCTCCGCTGCTGTTATCACGGCTGGCTATTCGGCGTCGATGGACAGGTAATCGAGACGCCGGGCGAGCCGCCGGAGAGCAACATCAAGGATCGATTCTTCCACGGCGCCTACCCGACCATCGAATTCAAGGGGCTCGTGTTCGCCTACATGGGCCCGCCGGATCGGCGCCCCAGCTTCCCCAAGTTCGACACGTTCGACATGCCGGGATACCGAACGGTTGCCTCCTGGGGCGATCCGACGGCGTCCAACTGGCTCCAGCAAGCCGAGAACAACATCGATCCGGTGCATCTCGTCTACCTGCATCGCTTCGAGGAGATTCGGAGCAGACTCGACGCCCACCGCCCCAGCGTCGACCCCAGCTTGAGCTGGGAGCACTACGCCAACGTCGGGCTGAAGCAATGGGAGGAAGACGTCCAGAGCGTTCGCGATGACACCCGGCGGAACCACCTATTCGAGTGGTTCCAGGACCCGACGACCGGGTTCTTCTACTCCTGGACGCGGCGCATCGGGGACTTGGTGTGGGTGCGCATATCAGACCTGATCCCGCCGAACGTGGATCAGATCCCGCGCAGCCTGCCCATCTCGATGGAATCGCAGGAGCTCCCGTTCGACCCGCCCAGAACCACAACCTGGACAGTACCGGTCGACGATGAGACAACCATTACCGCGAGCATCGCCTACCATCCGGAAGAGGGCACCCAGCAGAGCCGATTCCGCTTCACCGGCGTCACGAACGCCCCGCGAACCTACGAAGATCGTCAGCGGCAGCCGGGCGACTGGGAGGCGCTCCTCACGCAGCGCCCCATCGCGGTCCATGCCCTCGAGCACCTCGGCTGGTCCGACACAGGCGTCATCATGTTCCGCAAGGCGATCCGGGACGGCATTCGCGCGGTCAGCCGCGGTGAAGACCCCATGCCGCAGATCCTGTCGGCGAGTGGGACGATCAAGACCTACGCGCAGAGCACGATCATTCGCGTGCCGCCCGCGCCGACGCCCGAGGCCGATCGCGAGCTGTTACGGGCTACGGCGCGACGCGTGATCGCGGGGGAGTTCCCGAAGCCCGCGCCAGCTCGCGCGGCGAGCTAGCGACCGGCCCAACCGTGGAGATCGCGGACGTCGCATCAATCCCAGACCTGGACCGCTGGCTTGCGAGCCACAACCTCATGGGAAGCTGGTCGGGCGGGGAGCACGATGCGGCGTCCGCAATCCCGCGCTATCCGCCGCACCTGTGGCGATGGGCCGACGTCCACGAGGCGCTCGTCCGCATTGGGCCAACGTTGGCGCGGATTCCGACGCTCGCCGAGAAGATGGCGGGCTACAAGCACTTCGGGCTGGACCACCCTGGCCTACCGCGGGGGGTGAGCCCAACCATCAACATGGGCGCGCAGGTCTTGATGCCGGGCGAGCACGGTGAGGCTCGCCGCCACCTGCAGGCTGAGTTCCGCTTCATCCTGCAGGGCGGCGCCGGGGCGTTCGCGGTGGTCGAGGGGGAGCGGTTCCCCATGGAGGACGGCGATCTCCTCACGACGCCGGCGTGGTGCTGGTACGACTGGGCGAACGAGGGCGACGAGCCGGTCTTCTGGCTCAACATCGGCGACATCACGCTGACGAGGCTCGCCTACCGCTTTCGCGAGGTGCATCCGGAGCGGCGGCAGACCGTGGACAAGCCCACCGGGTACTGGGAACGGGCGCTCGGCCAAGCGCGGCCAAGCTGGATCACGCACGAGCTGCCGACGCCGCCCTTTCGCTACGCGTGGGCGGACACGATGCGGGGGCTCGAGGCTCTCAAGACGAGCGGGGATGCCCCCGATCCCTGTGACGGGCATCGGCTGACGTTTCCCCATCCACTGAACGGGGGCGCCACCAGCCCCACGCTGGCGTTTGAAGCCCACCTCCTCCCTCCTGGCTTCACAACGGAGCCGCACCGCCACCTCTCGACGACCCGGTATCACGTGGTCCGGGGCGCAGGCGCCACGACCGTCGACGGAGAGCAGCTCCAGTGGACGGAGAAGGACAGCTTCATCGTTCCGCCCTGGTCCTGGCACCAGCACGCGAATCGGACGCGCGAGGACGCGATCCTTCTCTGCGTCACCGACCGACCCGCCATGCAGGGCTTCGGGTTCTACCGCGAGGAGCGCTCCCCGACGCCGGAGGAGCGTCGGTGATCGACGCGGAAGCTGCCCTCGACGCGCTGAACCGCTGGATGGCCGCGCGCCACATGCGTGGCTACTGGATGCAGGAAGGCGGCGGGGCGGGCGCCCAGGTAACCCCACACCTCTGGAAATGGGAAGACGTGTACGCTGGCCTCGTGAAATCGGGAGCGGTCGTTCCGTCGGGCGAGGCCCGCGCGGCGGGCCCACGCCGCATCAAGATCCGACACCCCGGTGCGGCGGGCGTCCCGCGCGCGGTCTCGGTGGGAGCCGCGATCCAGATGCCCGGCGAGCTCCTCGGCCCGCTGCGGGGGGGAGCAAACGTTGCCCGCTTCGTCGTCCAGGCCGGTGCGATTGTGACCGCCGAGGGCGAGACCTTTTCGGCCGACGCGGGAGATCTCCTCGTGTGGCCCGCAGGGACCGAGGGCGAATGGCGCAGCCCCGGCCCGAATCCGACCATCTGGATCGAATGCGACGACGCGGGACTCCTCGACCTCGTGCTCCCGGGACTCCCCGTTTTCCCGCTGGCCGACGGGCAGCGCCGCTCGCCCCCAAAACCGAGCGGGTATTTCGCGGCCACGAGAGACCGAATGTCCCGCGCCGATAGCACACGTTGGCGTCCGCCGATGCGCTACGCGTGGTCGGACGCCTTCGCGGCTCTCACCGCGCTCAAGGCAAGTGACCCGCGGGGTGACCCGCACGATGGAATCCACCTCCGGTACACGAGCCCGGTTGACCGCGGACCCACCCTTCCGACGTTCTCCTGCGCCATTCAGCTCTTGACGCCGCGGAACGCCACCAGCGCCCATCGCCACAACAGCACGGCGATCTACCACGTCGTGCGCGGCGAGGGCAGCACCGAGGTCGGTGGCGAGCGCCTCGATTGGTGCGAGGGAGACGTGTTCTGTGTCCCGCCCTGGACCTGGCACCGCCACGCCAACCCGTCCCAACAGGACGCGATCCTCTTTTCGGTCGACGATTGGCCCGCGATGTCGACGCTGGGCTTTTACCGCGTCGAAAACGAGGAGGAATCGCACGAGCTTCAGGCGATCTTTTCCGAGTCGCGCCCGCCATTCTCGCGCCGCAAGTCCAGCTCGCGCGCCACGATCTGATCAAGGCGCCGCTGCGTCTCGGTGGGACTCTCGTCGCCCAGCGCCGTGCTCGGCCGAACGTCGTAGCTGCGTACGACGTACACACACAGCGCGATGAGGAACACGAGGTTGGGCACCAGCGTGCCCTGGAGGGCGAAACCGCCTCGACCCACCGCCTTCAGGTAGATGTCGATGAACTCGGTAACGATGATCGCTTCGACGAGGATCATAGAGCGCCTGGACGGGCCCGACCCGCGAGCCATCGGAGACGTGAGAAACCACGCGGCGAAGACGCCGACGAGCGCGGGCAAGACGATGCCCATGAGCCCGAACACGAACGGGTTGGTCGTCGCGAGTAGCTGGACCAGCCAATCGCCAAGGCCGATGCCCAGCGATTTCATCCCGAAGACGATCAGCAGGCCGGTCGCGAACGCGCTCAGCCGGATGAGCACCTCGAGGTCGCTCTTGGAATCGAAGGTCATGCCCAGGAGCAGCGCGATGAGGGTGATCAGTCCGAGAGCCACGATGCCGTGCGCGAGAAGCGCGAAGGTCGCCTCTCCCCCACGCGGGAAGAGCTCGCGCCAATCCGCGCGACGCGGCTGCGCCTCGGGGGTCGGCGGCGAGTCCGCCTGACCGAGAAGCGGCTCCGCTCCCCGGCCGTCGACCTGCGCCGTCGGCTCGTTCGCGCCGGACACGGACGACGTCCCGGGTTGAGACAGCATTAGCCCGAGAGCGACCAAAGCGAAAACGACGTACCAGCGCACCCGCATCACGTTTTCCCCCTATCTCCACCGCACCCGGTCATCGGCGAGCGAATCGGTGTCACGATCCTTGCTCGCCGACCACGCTCGAGTGCCTGAAATCTCTGCGCACTATGCTCCGTTGCTCCGGACCGGTTGAGGGCGCTCTGTTTCCCCGAGGAGTGGCCTGCCGTTGCCGCGGCGGCTCGTCGGCGTGGCCCCTTCGGTCGCGGGATCGTTCCGCGTAGCGGTGCTCGGAGCAGCCGCGGCCTCTATCCCCGAGCCGCCCGAAGCGCCCGCGGGTGCCGCCTCCTCAATGGTCACCACGTGCGCCTTGTTGACTGCCAGGAACGGGGTGGAGCGTGCCTTCCCGCGCCCGCTCGTGATGGTCGCGTTGGTCACCGCGATGAACTCCTCGCCCTTCCGCTCGACCAGGTCCCGAAGACGCGTGTCTGGAATGAGGTACACGATGCCCCGAATCTCCAAACCCGTCGCGGTGCCGATCAGCACGGGGAGCGTCTGGCGAGGCACGATGTCGAAAGAGGACACCGGAGTGCCGCTTTGCGCCGACGTCATTGCCCCCTCCTGTCCCGCCGAATCCTCCCCCCAAGCGTAGAGACGGCGGGCTCGGCCCGGCACCGTCCGGGAGGATTGGCGCAACCCACCCGGAGAGGCAGTTCTGCGCCGCGACCCAATGGTCGCCGCGCGCGGGGCTTCAGCCGTGACCCACTACGACGTGGATGGCTGGGCGACGACTTCGGCAGGCTTGTTCATCGTTCGCAACGCCGCGCGTACCTGGGTGTAGAGAACGAGCGCAGCCCCCAGGGCGCAGCCGCCCAGGAAAAAGAACGAGACGCCATAGGAGAATTGCTCCGCCAGCAGGGCAAAGAGCGCGGGGCTCAGGGCGGACCCACCTTCGCCCGCGAGCCGCCACACGCCGAAAAACCGGCCGCGGACGTGCTCGGGGGCAATCAGCGAGCCGATCACCTGCATGTTGCCCGAGGTCAGGGATTGGGAGAACTGGAGCGCCAGAAACGCGGGCACATAGATGTTGAACGAGCCGCCCGCGATCGCGATCAGACCCATCGCGGCCAGCGCGATACCCGTCAGGGTGAATCCTGGGACGACGGTGGAGGTCCGTCCCCACCGGTCCATGATGTACCCCGTGCTGAAGACGATGGGCAGGCCGACGATGCTGGACGCCGAGGCGAGGAGCCCGACCGTCTCCGGCCCGACGCCGAAGGCGTAGACGGCGTACAGGTGGAGCGTGCCGGACTGGGACGTTCCGCGCGTGAGGTTGGCGAGGAGCTGAGCCGCGAAGAACATCATGACCGGCCACGTAAGGAGCGCCGCGAGCGTCCCCGATCCGCCGGCGCCCACGGCCCTGCGACGAATCGCGGGGAGGGGGGTCGACTCCTTGATGAGATAGAAGCTCGGTGCGATGGCCAGCACGCAGAGCGCCGCGTGGACGAAGAAGGGCGCGCGAATGTCGATCGCGGCCGCCAGAAACCCGCCCATGGCGGGTCCGAGCAGGCGCCCCGAAGACTCCATGCCGATCATGCCCATAATCTGCCTGCCGCGCTGGCCCTCCGCGCCCGTGTCGGCGATGACGGTCAGCCGGCTGACCGTCCACATCTGCTGCGCCCAGCCGCCGAGGAATCGAAACACGAGGAGCTGGACGAACGTCCCGGACAGTCCCGTCGCGACCGAAGTCGCCGCCAGAATGAGGGGACCGGCCAGCAAGACCTTTCGCCGGCCGACTTTGTCGATCAGAAACCCGGTGGGCAGTGACGAGACGAGGCTGCCGAACCCGTACACCACGATGGCGAGCGACGCCTCGCCAAACGACACGTCGAAGGACCGCGCGAAGACCGGGAGCGCCGGGGCGATGATTCCCGTGCCAAACGCAAGGGTCATGGCAGGGATGTAGAGCGACAGGAGCGCTTCTTGCGTGATGATGCGCGAGCGCTCAGGACCCGACGACGCCAAGAGCGACTCCGATTGCCGTGGTTTCGGTCAGAGCAGGAAGAAGCGAGGCGGCTCTTCCCACTCTTCTAACGTGGGGTATTCCTGCGCCACCAGCGCTCGGCGGCGCGCTTCCTCCCGGTACGCGTCCGCCCGGCGGATCACCTCTTGCCGCTCGTGTTCCTCTTCCTCGGCCCGCGCAAGCTCCTCGGCCGTCCGCTGGCGCGGCTTCCCACCGGTCGCCGTCACGCGGTGCTCCTTCTCGAGCTTGCGGAGGTGCGTGCGCACCTGTCGGTCCGCCGCGCGTTTGAGGCGTGGGACCAGGTTCATGTCGGCGTAGATCCGCTCCATGATCGCCCACGTCGTGAGGCCCGGCGTCTCCGCGAGCGCCTCGATGATCTGGCGCTCCCGGGCATGGCGGCCGTTGATATACGCATCGATGTACGCGACGGGATTCTCGATGACCGGCCCGTGCCCGGGACAGAGGTAGCGCAGGTTCGGGAGGTCCCGCAAGCTGGCCAGGCTATCCAGGTACTCGCCCAGGTCGCTGACGGTCGTCGAGCTGGCTCCGAGAATTGTGTCACCGGTGAAGAGGACGCCCTCGCTCTCCAGGAAGTAGCAGACCGAGTCGGCGCTGTGGCCGGGCGTGTGAATGGCCGTGAGGTGCACGGCGTCGCTTGGTCCGAACTCCGAGCCGTGGTGAATCGCCGTCACGCCCGTCTCCGGCAGGCGGTCCTGGAGGAGGGACATCCCCTGCTCCAACACGCGCACGTCGGCGCCGAACTCATCTCGGAGCCAACGGAGGTTCGCGCTATGGTCTCGATGGAAGTGGGTGACGCAGCTCATGCCGATCTCCGCCCGTTCGGTGGCGGCGAGGTAGCCGCGCAGCATCCAGCGGTAGCGCTCCATGTCCTCGCCGGAGTCGATGGTCAGCACCTGGCCCCGACCGACGAGGTAAATGGTGGTGAACTGCGGGTGCATCGGGTTGGTGTCGGGCACCTGGACGGCCCGCACGTTTGGCGTTACCTGCATCGTTCGGACCACCTCGAGGCGCGCACCACCGCCGCGCCAGAGTTCATCATTGCACCGGCCACCCGACAGCCTTCCAGACCGCGTGAGATGCGTCCGCCATGAGCCCCGACACCACCTCCGGCGGCTTGAAGTCCCCGACGGGCTCCGGGCTGGTCAGGATCGCGAACGCGCTGGAATAGCCTCCGCTCCGCGTGGCCGACGTGAGCGCGAACACCACGCGCGCAATACCCACCCGACGAATCGCGGTCGAGCACATCCAGCACGGCTCGCAGCTCGAGTACAGGGTGCAGTCGGAGAGATCCAGGCCGCCTCGCGCCTTGCACGCTCGGCGGATGGCCATGATCTCCGCGTGCGCAGTCGGATCGATCTCCGTTACGACCGCGTTCTCGGCCTCGGCAACCAGCGCGCCGTTCGCGGTGATCACGCAGCCGAACGGGTGGCTCCCGTGCTCAGCCGAGAGCCGGGCCAGCTCGATGCTGCGCGCCATCGCCTCAATGTCGTTCAGGTGGACAGGCCCTTCGCCTTCATATATTGAGGGAAGTGCCAATCCATCGTGTGCGGGTCATAGGTCACGAAGGACTCGTCGCGCGGCGCGCCGCCCATGAAGTGGAAGCAGTTGGTATCCCAGTCGTACCAGTCGTCCCCGCGCCCGCGCACCTGGAACCACTGGATCCCACCCGGACTGCCGTGGCGCGACGTGCGCGCGGGAAGGTCTGCGCCCGCGCCGACGAAGCCGTGCGCCTCGGGGTCCCACTGCCACTCGGGAACGTTCTCCCACATGAGCTCATAGTTCGGGAAGAAGTCTTCGTCCCGCACGACGAGCGCAGCATGGGCCGCGTGGAGCTTGCCCCAGCCTCCCGTGCGCTGACCAAAGGACTCGACCTTTTTGTAGACGATGCGCGCCCCGCCAACCAGCGGCAGCACGAGCGTGTCCGACGGGATGTCCGCGCTGACCATCGGCTCGAGGGCGCAGTACTTTGAGAAGTGAGCGGCTGCGCGCTGCAGGTCCCGGCTCTCGTAGACGCCGTGGCTGATTCGGCCGACCCCGACAGACGTCTCCTCCGCCATCGCCCCGGGCGGCAGGCGATCGGGCGCCCAGAACTCGAACTGGTTGCCATCCGGATCCTCCCAGGCGATGGAGATCCCTTCGTCGCCCTCGGCAGAGGTCCGCATGGGATCGAGATGTGGCACGTTGAACTGGTCGAGTCGCCGAAGGTGCGTGTCGATGTCCGCCTGGCGGATGTAGAGGCCGTGTCGCGGGAGCCCCTTCCCCAGCCCCGCGCTCGGCGGCAGCGGATCCGGGCTCAGCATGGCCCCGTGATGGCAGCAGCTCGTTAGATCCTGGAAGAGGATCATCCGTCGACCGGGCGGGCCTACGTGCGGCAGCGGACGCGCGCCCAGGACGTTCACCTGGAAGTTTGCCCATCGGTCCAGATCGTCGCTTCCGACGACATAGTGGTCGATCCAGTACACGGTTCCTGGACGCTGATCTTCGAGCATCCTGCGCCTCCCTCTCGCGGAGACTAATCATTCGACGGCGCGCGGCCTTGCGAGCCGAGCCCCGATTCTGCGGATCAATCCTACCACGTCGGCGCGTCTAGCGCGCCGCGGCGCTAGCTCCGCGGCGCGTGGTACTCCCAGGTCTGGATGTTCCACGCCATGTTGGACTCGGGCGCGGCGGTCGCGGGACCC
The DNA here is from genome assembly GCA_035652535.1 of Chloroflexota bacterium. Classification (NCBI taxonomy): domain Bacteria; kingdom Bacillati; phylum Chloroflexota; species Chloroflexota bacterium. Next base: position 11,629 of record DASRDP010000070.1, on the reverse strand, counting down.
ACGATGCCCGCGGCATAGGCAAAAGGCTGGGCGCGGAAGAAGAGCGACGCGGCCGGTAGCTGCTCCGCGTACACCTGAAGCGCCTGGCGGACGAGCGAGACGCGCTCGCCGTGGTCCAGCGTCTGATTGAACCCGTTCACGATGCGGTCGTAGTCGGGGTTGGACCATGCGCCCCGGTTGCCGCCCTGCCACCGATTGTCCGGCTTCGGGATCTGGCCGCTCGTCAGATTGTTCATCGCCGGCTCGCCCATATTGGTATTGCTGGTCTGCATCGTGGGGAACGACGCGCGCACCTGGGCATTTTGGGCCTGCGCGGCCGGAACGACCCGCTGCTGCACGTCGAACCCGGCCGCTTTGAGCTGTTCTGCCATGACGAGGATCTCGCGCACGTTGTCTGGGTCCTCTGTCGACACCAGCTCGAGGGACACACGGCCATCGGGGCCGGCGAAGATCCCGTCCGAGTCCTTCCGATAGCCGGCATCCCCCATTCGGCGCTCGACGGCGCGGAGGTCATAGGGATAGGTCGGGATCGAGTCGTCGACCGCGGCGCCCCACTTCGAGCCCGTCCAGATCATGGAGTCAGCGAAGATCGCCTCCCCCGCGTACACGGCGTCGCTGATCTCCTGTTTATTGAATGACTGCGCGATGGCCTTGCGCACCCGCTCGTCGAGAATCGCGCGTGGCGTGACGAGCTCCGGGCGAAGCTGGAATGCTGTGTAGCGCCAAGCGTTCGGCCACCGAAGCACCGTCCCGGCTTTGCTCTCCTGCCACTGCTGCTTCAGGGTCTCCGCTGCCTGACCGATGGAGCTGTCGGTCGCCACCTGGGCGTCGCCGGCGAGCAGGGCCGCGACGACGACGTTCTGGTCGGCGCTGAATCGAAGCTCGAGTCGGGGGATCTTCGGCCGGCCCAGCGCGTACCCGTCGAATCGCTCGGCGTCGATGAAGGCGCCCGGCTCCCAGCGGTCCAGGCGATACGGCCCCAGCCCGACGTACTCGCGAGTCCAGAAGGGTTGCGATGTCACCGCGTCTCCGCCGCGATCGGACACCTGATCAAGGGCGGGTCCGAGCACGTGGCGCGGCAAAGGTGGAAATTCGAGGTCGTAGGTGGCCAGAATGTCGGCGTCCGGAAAGGGCACCTTCCAGTGGATCGCGAAGTGCGTTGGATCGATGGCGGTGACGTCGTCGATGGCGCGGAATGGGGGCTGGCCGGCGAGCGCCAGCTCGGGCGTCGAGTACACGCTCCAGGCAAACACGTAGTCGTCGCTCGTGAACGGCTCCCCGTCGTGCCAGGTGAGGCCAGCGCGCAACGCGTAGGTCGTCAGCATCGTGCCATCGGGGAACACCTTCCAGCCATCCGTGTTGAGCTGCGGCAGCGCCTCCAGCAGCTCCGGGATCGGCTCGCCACGATCGTTGATGAGGGCGGGGAGGGCGTTGAAGACGCGCGTTGGGATGTGGAGCCCCGTTCCCTTCTGGATGAAGGGCCGCGTCGCGATGCTGGCAGGCTCCACGCGGACGTAGATCACCAGGGGTCTGGAGTCGGCCAAATCTCCGGTCGGCGATGGGTGCTGAGCGACGTCCTGCCCCCGTGGCGCGCATGCCGCGAGCCACGCGAGCCAAGCGAGAAGCAGCGGCCGTGCCGGCCACGCGGGCGGAAAGGGCCGCGGTCGTCGCGCCCGTTTCCGCTCCTCGATTCGATCCATCTTCCACTCCATTCAACCAGCTGCGAGATGCCTCGCCGCTGGACATCCGACTGGCGTCGACCCCATCGGTCTGGCGGCGGCCGGGCATTCTCGCGACGCTGACGATAATAGCGGTTTCCGGCCGGCCGATTGGTCCGTGCCCCGCGCGCTGGTGGAGCGTACAATTGCGCGGACCATGACCGCACGACAGCACTCAGCACGACCCCAGGCCCGTCGCGAGCGTCGACGCGCTCCGGCGCGATCGCTTCGCCTCCCGTTTGGGCGGCTGCTTCCTGTCGGGGTTCTTGCGCTCATCGTTGTTGGCGGCGGCGCCTATCTCCTCTTTGGACGCCAGCAAGATGGCACGCCGCTCCCATCCACCGCTGAGATGGCGAGCGTGAACAGAGCCATCACCCACATTCCGGCGGACGTGTTCGACACCGTTGGGACGGGCGATCTACCCAATCCACTCAAGGCTATGACGACCGAGCAGCCCCTCGGCGGGGCGGACGGCAAAGCCGCCCTCCTCTACATCGGCGCCGAGTACTGCTCGTATTGCGCCCCCCAGCGATGGAGTCTCATCGCCGCGCTGAGCCGCTTTGGGGAGTTCGGCGAGCTGCAGCCGACCCTCTCGGCGCGTGGCGAATCCTATCCGGAGTTCCCGACGTACACGTTCTACCGCGTTCAGTACAACAGCCCGTATCTCAATCTCGTGGCCCTGGAGACCGGTGACCGCGCCAAGCGTCCGCTCCAGCGCATCTCCGCGGATCAGCAGTCGCTCCTCACTCTGTACGACCACGTCGGCACGATCCCGTTTGTCGACATCGGGAACAAGTACTACGCGGTCGGCACCGGGTACGACATGAACATGCTGCGCGACAAGAGCTGGCGGGACGTGGCGGATGGACTCGCCGATCCCACCAACCCGCTGACGCGCGCCATCGTCGGCAACGCCAACTATCTGACCGCCGCGATCTGCCAGCTTACGCAGAACCAGCCTGACTCCGTGTGCGGCTCGTCCGCCGTCGCCAGCGTGGTCGACAAGCTGCCAGCCCGCCCGACGTGATCGGCGCCGGGTAGACGCGGAGGGTGCAGCCCCCAACCGACTCGCGCCCAGCGTCCATGGGGACGAGGGATTCGCTGCGCGGCCTCCTACGCAATCGGGACTTCGGCTTCTACGTCGGCGTTCGCGTCGCCACGATGCTGGGCCAATCGATTCAAGCCGCCGCGGTCATGTGGCAGGTGTACGACCTGAGCGGCTCGCCCGTTGCACTCGCGTTCGTCGGAATCGCGCGCTTTGTCCCGAGCCTGGCCATCAGCGTGCTCGCCGGCGCGATAGCGGACACGCACGACCGACGCGCGGTCCTCGCATTGGCCCAGCTCTCGCCCCTGGGAACGTCGGCGGCGCTCTGGGCCCTCACCGCAACAGGCCACGCGAGCGTTCCGGTCATCTATGCCTGCATGGCGATCCTCGGGGTGACGGTGTCATTCGAGGCGCCGGCCCGACAGACCCTGCTTCCGCTGGTGGTGCCCAGAGAAAGCTTCCAACGCGCCGTCGCGATGGCCACCACGGTCCAGCAGGTGGCCAGCATCTTCGGTCCCGCCGGCGCCGGGCTGGCAATCGCCCAATCCGGCGTGGCGCCCGCCTATCTGATGCACGTTGGACTGGTGCTCGGCGGACTCGTGTGCATCGCCTGCATTCGAATCCGCGAGGCGGACGCGGTTTCTGGTCGGCTCGACCTCGGCATGATGAAGGAGGGCATTCACTTCATCTGGTCGAATCGGCCAGTGCTCGGCGCGATGGCGCTGGACATGTTCGCGGTGATCTTTGCCGGGGCTGATGCGCTGCTGCCCATCTACGCCCGCGACGTTCTCGGTGTCGGCGCATTCGGCTACGGCCTGCTCACCTCGTCGAAGGCGGTGGGCGCCCTCATCACCGCGGTCGGCCTCTCGCTCTCACCGCCGGTGCGCGCGACGGGCCGCACGCTGATGCTCATGGTGACCATATACGGCGCCGCCACCATCGCGTTTGGGCTCTCCACGTGGTTCCCCCTGTCCCTCATCCTCTACGGCCTGACGGCGGCGGCCGACCAGGTCAGCGTCGTCATGCGGCAGACGATCATCCAGCTCGACACGCCCAACGCGCTGCGCGGTCGAGTCAGCGCGGTGAATCAGGTGTTCGTGGGAGCGTCAAACCAGCTCGGGGCTACCGAGTCGGGCCTCGTGGCGGCGTGGGCCAACAGTGCCGTGTTCGCTGTGGTCTCCGGCGGCGTCGGGTGCCTGGCGACGGTGGCCCTGATCCTGGTCCTCATTCCCAGCCTCTGGCGCCATACGCTTCAGCCACGAGTCGAGAGCCCCGTCCCCGTCGCGTGACCCGCGGATGGGGCAGCGGGGCGAGTCGTTCGTTATCGTCCCTCGCGTAGCTTCGAGTCGGCGTCCGCCGTGCGATGCGTGCGGTTGCTGACGACCTCCGCGAAGACGATGGCGTTGGGGACGACCACGCGCACGTTCTCGGCGGTTCGAAGCTCGGTGGCGCGGAGTCCCACGTGCTCGACGCGCCCCACATAGTCGCGGACCTGCACCTCGTCGCCGATCAGGAAGGGCCGCTCAAAGAGAAGGTACAACCCGGCAAAGAAGCTCTTGAGAATGTCCTGCACCGCCAGGCCGAGGGCGAGCCCAATGGCTCCGAACGTCGCCAGGATACTGGCCTGGTCCAGGCCCATGATTCCCAGGACCCAGACGAGGCCGAGGGCGAGGATCCCGCCGGTGACCAGCCGCCCGGTGACGAGACGAACGTTTGCGTCGGCGCTGGTGCGCGCGGTTGCCCGGTCGAAAGCAAGGCGCGCCCAGCGCGAGGCGACGAGCACGAGGACAGCCACGAAACACGCCGCCACCACGCGGGCAGCGAGCGTCTGCATGATTCGTTCGGTGGCGATGACGACGTCGAGGGGCACGTCAGCGCTGGCGCGGGTGCGCGGGACGGCGCGCGCCACGCGCGATGTGATGGCAAAAGCTGGCGACGGGGCGTTCGGGATGCGGGCATCTGCTCACGCCGCGCACGCCCCGGGCGTGTCGATGGCGCGGTCGACGGCGCTAGTTCGCGTTCTCAGACTGTTGTGCGAGGAGGCTCTTGGCCTCGTCGCCAACGCCCTCGTCGCTGCAGTCGAGGAAGGTCGAGTAGAGGGCTTTATCCAGCAGCTTGCGGTGCCAATCATTCGCATCGAGCGTATTGATCAGCTCGCGCCGCTGACGCACGAGCCAGGAAAGACGGGTGAGGAAGAAGAGCTGGGTGGGCGTGTACGAGCGCAGCCCACCAGCCTGGACTGGTGCGCCAGGTGTGTTCACTTTGCGCTCATTCGCCATGGGTCCCCCAAGGATAGTGCCAAATGGTTCTGATTCGCCCACATTGTATCACAGGCCCTCCCAACTATTGAGACGTTCCGCGGCGTTCCTCATCGCCGCGGGGCCGCCGCCTGGGCAGCCGATACCGCTGTGGTCCGCGCGAAGTGCCAATCCTCCAGCGCCGCCCGCCAGTCAGCGTCGTCCGGGAGAACCGCGACACACGACCGGACGCGATAGAGCTCTGGCCGATCTACCTCGGGTGGGGTGAGCCCCTGTTCGCGGAGGGCGCGGGCCGCGCGCAGGAGGCGTTGACGCGTCTTGATGATCGCCGTATCCGTCGTGCCGAGGTGCTCGGCGCTTCGGTCCATAACGGCGCCCATACTCGTCGTCATGGCGGCATCCTGCATCCGAATCGTGGGTATCCCCGTGAAGCTCTTGGTTCGCTGCATCGAGCGGTCGAGCAAAAAATCGTTATCCGGGTTCGCCACCGGCCACCACCGCGCATACGGCTTGCCGTGCTGCTCATCCATCATCGGCCCGACGCCCGTCATCCCCCCACCTCCGGGAACTACCGCGTCAGCGGGCGATAGATCTTCTCCGGGCGCCCAGCGGAGACCCCAGGTGAGGGTATGCTCGTCGTCAATGGGCACCCAGATGTGCAACGGGACGACGCCGGGCTGAACGGGCGGAAACAGCGTGTAGACGGGCATGAGGAATTGCGTCGTCCGCCAGTACGCCGATCCCGGACCTTCGACCCGTCGCGCCCCGTACATCAGGCCGTACTCCGTCTCCGTGAGATAGAGGCGCGGCGACCGGTCCTGATGAAAGACGCCGCTGCCGCTGGAATCGCTCGCGTCCAAGCGGGCGTGGAGGAAGAAGACGTGGGCCGTATCGACGTCGCCCTCCAGCGCCTGCATCCAGTTGCAGCGCTGAACGCATTTGTACTCGTGGACCAGCCGCGACGACGGCACCTCCGCCCATTCGAACGATGGAAGCGGCGGCGGGTTGTCGCGACGGGGGCCCATGTACGCGAAGACCACGCCGCCTTGCTCGGCGGCGCAGTATCCCACCGTGCGCACCTTGTCCTTGAAGGTGCTCTCCGGGGGCTCGTTGGGCATATCCGTGCAGTGACCGCCAACGTCGAACTTCCAGCCGTGGTACACGCAGCGAAGCCCATCCGCCTCGTTGCGACCGAAAAAGAGCGAGGCGCCGCGGTGCGGGCAGTGCGCGCCGAGCAGACCGAGACGACCGCGGGAATCCCGGAACACGATGAGGTCTTCGCTCAGGAGACGAACGCGGAGCGGCGGGCCGTCCGGCTCCACCTCCCACGAGTAGAGGAACGGCAGCCAGTACTGCCGCATCAGGTCGCCCATCAGCGTACCGGGACCGACGCGCGTGAGGAGCTCGTTGTCTTCTTTCGAGAGCATGCTTGACCCTCCTCGATCGAAACATGCGACGGGGCGACCATCGGGAACGCGCCACCAGTCGACTGAACGGCGCCTACCCTGCTGCTATGGTACCCGAGCCCCGGCGAAAATTCGTGTGAATTGCATTGCTGGAGGTCATTGCGCGGGCAACCATCGAAGAGCGGCCCGCGGGGTCACGACTTCGCGAGGGCCTGTTCGGCCGCGCGGAATATGGGGCTGTATTTGCTGGCGTTTCCGCCGCGCCGCTTCCCGGGTTCGATGGTGAAGGCGTTGCCGAGCTTACTCTCCTCGACCGCGAGATTGATCCGCTGATTCGTGGCCGGGTCGCGGAACGTGTTCATGGGGTCCTCACCGCGCTCGACTCGGCGGATGTTCTCCTCGAGTTGCTTGCGGAAGAGGATCACGCCCTTGTCGGAGAGGCCCAGGTGCTCCTGGTCCCGATCGGTAATCGCGCCCTGCGTGTACCACATGACCATGTCCTGGCCGCTGTTGTTGTCGAGGAGGTCCCATTTGAGCTGGCCATGCTCGTCGAGCCCGGCCACCGGAACTTCGTAGAAGGGGATTTCATCGAATTCCGGCAGGTCGGCTCGGGCGGGATGGCAGCTATACCAGAAGTAGGTCGTGTGGGTGTCGTCCATCGGCACGCGAATCTGGAACACGGGGTGGCGGACGCTGCCGCTCTTCAGAATGTTCGGGAAGACGTGGGGATGGCCTACGGCCCACTCCTGTACGTCCTCGCCCTCGTCGTCGCAGAGCCGCCGCTTAACGATGCCGTGCTCGAACTCGTCGAAGGCGATGAATCGGTGGTGGCTCGGTCGACGGACCTCTTCCGGTCGGTTCAAATGCTCCATGACGAAGTTGCAGAAGTACTGGTGCAGCCACTCCACGTGGACCGGGTCCAACGAGTTCTCGCTGATCTGCAGCCAGTTGCACGGGATCACGGCCCAGCCGATCTCCTTCGGCCCATCCATGACGAAGAGGTCCCAGCGGGGAATGAGCGGTGCGGGCTGCGGCCCCAGGTACGCGAAGATCATGCCGCCCAGCTCCTGCACCGGATACGCTTGAATGCTGACCCGACTCCGGAAGGTCGAGGTTGGGTCCTCAGTGGTCTCGTACGGCTGCTCGAGACAGGCGCCTGACTCGTCGAAGAGCCAGCCATGGTAGGCGCAGCGCAGCCCCGTCTGCTCCGGGACTCCGAAAACCATGCCGGCCCGGCGGTGGGGGCACCGGTCGCCGACGAGGCCCAGCGTGCCACTGCGATCGCGATAGAGGACGAGGTCCTCCCCCAGCAGCCGAATCGGGCGCGTGCCGTATCCCTGAAGTTGGGAGCTCGCAGCGATGGGGTGCCAATAGCGGCGCATCAGCTCGCCGCACGGCGTACCGCGTCCCACCAGACTGAGGCGGTCGTTCTGTTCCTTTGTAAGCATGGCCCATACCCCCGCGAAATTCCCTAGTAGCGCGGCCCCGCGAGCTTGCGCAGCCGTGAGAAATTATGCTGGGCCTCGATGCGCCGCACGGTGCCGGAGGCCGAGCGCATGACGATCGACTCGGTCACGGCGCCGGTGCTGGAATAGCGCACGCCGCCGAGCAGCTCCCCATCCGTGACGCCCGTGGCCGCGACGAAGACATTCTCGCCGCTGCAGAGATCGTCCAGGGTGAGGACTCGGCCGATGTCGACCCCTTCGCTCGACGCGAGGAGTCGGTCTCCATCGTCGCGCGCCCAGAGACGCGCTTGCATATCGCCGCCGAGGCAGCGAACGGTGCAGGCGGTGATGACGCCCTCCGGCGCGCCGCCGATGCCCATCAGCATGTCGATCCCCGTGTGTCCTTCCAGAAGCGCCATGAGGCCCGCGGCGACGTCGCCGTCTCCGATCAGCCGGATACGGGCGCCCGTCGCGCGCACCTGCTGGATCAGCTCCTCGTTTCGGGGCCGGCTGAGGATCACGACGGTGAGGTCTCGCGCGTCGCGCCCATAGGCCCGCGCGACGGCGCGGACGTTCTCGGCTGGTGGAGCCAACAGATCGATGGCGCCGCACGCCTGCGGGCCGACGACGAGCTTGTCCATGTACGGCACGTGGGTGAAGAAGAGGGAGTCGCGCTCGGCCAGGGCCACGACCGAGATGGCGCCACCCAGCCCATTCGCCGTCAGGGTTGTGCCGTCGACCGGATCGACCGCGACATCCACCTGGGGCGGATTGCCGTTGCCGATCCGCTCGCCGATGTAGAGCATCGGCGCCTCATCCTTCTCTCCCTCGCCGATGACGACGATGCCGTCCATATCGACGTTCTGGAGCACAAGGCGCATGGCGTCGACGGCCGACTGATCGACCGACTCCTTGTCGCCACGGCCCATCCATCGACTGGCCGCCATCGCGGCGGCCTCGGTTGCCCTGACCAATTCGAGCGCGAGGTTCCGGTCCAGTTGTGCAGCCAATGCATCTTCCCCATTGAAGACGTACGCGCGCTGCGCCAGTGTATTCCAGGGCCGGGGCTGGGGCAAGCTCGGTTCGGAGACCGCGGAAACGTGCAGAGCGGTGTGGTACCCTTGGGGACCTGTTTCTGGAGAGGAACACAAATGCCCGACGCCGAGGCTGCCGTGGTCCGTCGGTTCTATGAGTCTTTTGCTGCCCGAGATTTCGATGCCGTCCGCAACTGTTTTGCACCCGATGCGCTCTGGCATCTGCCAGGGAAGAGCGCGATCGCCGGCGACCACGTTGGCTGGGACCAGATCTTTCACGATTTCCTTGCCAAGATCGGTCCGCTCAGCGGCGGCACGTTTAAAGCTGAGCTGATGGATATCGCTGTCGGCACCACGTACGTGGTGGCGATTCAGCACGCCACGGCGTCACACAACGGAAAGGTCCTGGACATCACCGGCTGTCAGCTCATGACGGTGAAAGACGGCATGATTACCGAAGTCCGTGGTCACTACTCCGACCAGGAGGCGCTGGACAGCTTCTGGGCCTGATCGTCCCGCCCACGCGACGTTCGGACAGCGGCGAACGCGATGGACGGGGCCGGTGGCGATGCATCGGCCGATCTGCCGAAAGGCCCACCTTGACAAACGCGCCCGACCCTTCGACCATTCTCGGTACAACTGCCGAATCCAGGCCACCGAAGAAAGGGAAGCCCGATGACGATGAACGTCGCGCAAGCCCTGGTGCGCTACCTCAAGGAACAGGGCGTTCGCCAGATCTTCGGCGTCAGCGGCCACTCCATCTTCGCCATCACCGACGCCATCTATCAGGAGCCGGGGATGTCCTTCGTTCCCTCCCAGTTCGAGGTGGCGGCGGGCTACATGGCGAACGGCTTCGCCCGCGGCAGGGCAAGCCTGAGCGTGTGTCTCATCTCCTCGGGCGGCGGCGCGACGAACGTGATGAGCGGCGTTGCCCAGGCGTACAAGGAGTCGTATCCAGTCCTCTTCATCTCCTCGGAGGTCGAGCGCGAGCTTTCCGGCAAGGGCGCGTCGTCGTGGCACGAGATCCCGCAGCAGCCGATGTTTGCCCCGATCACGAAGCTCAGCGTGAGCCTGCAACGTCCCGAAGACACCATCGAGATCCTCGAGGAGGCGGTGCGCACGGCGACGACCGGCCGATACGGGCCCGTGTACCTCGGCATCCCACGCGACGTACAGACCGCGCAGATCGAGGCGCCCGCGGCCTGGCCAAGGCACGCCCACGTCGCGCAGCGCCAGCGCGCCGATCCGCGCCTAATCGCGCAGGCGGCGGACCTCTTGAGCGGGGCGAGCGCGCCGAGCATCCTCATCGGCGGCGGCGTGCATTTCGCCCACGCCGAGCCCGACGTGATCGAGGTGGCGGAGCTGGTCGGCGCGCCGATTGCCACGAGCACGGCGTACAAGGGCCTCGTCTCCGAGGACCACCCGCTCGCCCTGGGGGTGGCGGGCGCCGCCGCCGCCCCGTTCGCCAATCGCGCCCTCCAGGAATCGGACGTCGTGCTGGCCATCGGCACGACCTTCAGCGAGCCAACAACCCTCGGCTACGGCCGCCGCGTCATCCCCTCCGGCGCGCGGATCATCCAAGTCGACGTTGACCCCGCGGAGATCGGCAAGATCTACGCGCCCGAGATCGGCATCGTCGCAGACGCGAAGATCGCGTCCCGCCAGCTCGCCGACGAGATCCGGACGCGCGGGCCGGCTCGCGCCGACGGCGCCGCGCGCCTCCAACGGATCGGGATTGAAAAGCGGCAATGGCGCGCGGAGAACGCGGAGCACGCGCGATCGACATCTGGGCCGATCAATCCCTGGCACGTCTACCACGCCCTGCGCGAGGCGATTCCCGACGACGCCCTGGTCGTCGGCGAGGGTGGCACCATGGAGCTGATCCATCGGTTCGTCGCTCGCGGCCAGGTCTTCCACGGCGGGGAGTTCCGGCCCATCGGGCACGGCATTGCAACCTCGTTGGGTCTTCAGTGCGCCTTCCCCGAGCGCCGCGTCATCTGCGTGGCCGGGGACGGCTCGTTCATGATGGAGATGCAGGAGCTGGCCACCGCCGTTCAGCACGATCTTCCGATCCTGGTGCTCGTGCTACGGAACGAGGCGTACGGGAACATGAAGCGCGACCAGCTTCGTCACTACGATGGGCGGGTCATCGGCACCGAATTGCGGGTCCCGGACCTTCCGACCCTCGCCTCCGCCTTCGGCGCGTATGGCGCGCGGATCGATCGCCCTGCCGACCTCGTCGGCGCGATCCGCGCGGCGCTCGACGCGCGCCGCCCCGCCCTGGTGGACGTCGTCTGCCCCATCGAGGGGATCTGACATGCTGAGTAGGGAAGAGAACGAGCTCCTCACCCGCGTCGGCCCGGGGACGCCGTGCGGCGCATTCCTACGGAGCTTCTGGCAGCCTGCCGCGTTGAGCGAAGAGCTACCGCCCGGCGGCCCGCCCATTCCACTGCGGCTGATGGGCGAAGACCTGGTCATGTTCCGCGACGAGCACGGCGAGATCGGCCTCCTCGATCTCCACTGCTCGCACCGCGCGACCGATCTCAGCTACGGCCGAATCGAGGACGGCGGCCTCCGCTGCATCTACCACGGATGGCTCTATGACATCAATGGGAACTGCCTCGAGACGCCGAATGAGCCGAAGAGCAGCAACCTGCGGCTCACCGTGCGGCACCCGTGCTATCCGTGCCGGGAAGCGGGTGGCGTCATCTTCACGTACATGG
>DASRDP010000069.1 GCA_035652535.1 Chloroflexota bacterium | reverse complement strand
CTTTCACGCGCAAGTCGAGCAGTACCGGCTGCTGCCGCATGCGCTCGAGGCGCCGTTCGCGTATTCGCTGCCGTTCGTCGAGCTGCTCGTCGGGCTCTACCTCGCGCTCGGGCTGCTGACGCGGGCGGCGGCCGCGGCCGGGTGCGTGCTGATGGTGCTGTTCCTCGTCGCCCAGGCGCAGGCGTGGGCGCGCGGCCTGACGCTCGACTGCGGGTGCTTCGGGACGCTCGCGCACGAGCGCGTCGGCCTCGGGGCGATCCTGCGCGACGTCGGGCTCGGCCTCCCGTCGCTCGTGATCCTGCTGCGGCCGGCGCGGGCGCTGTCGCTCGACGCACGCCTGTTCGCCCTCCCGGACGCGTTCCGCCTGCGGCTCCCGACGGGGAAGACAGGGGCGACAGGGCTCGAACCTGCAACCCCCGGTTTTGAAGACAAGTGCTATCGGCGGGTTCTTGGCTCAACCAAGCCGACTACGCGGCCGAGTTGATCCGGGAACAAGTGGGGCACCTAGCCGGATGGTGAGAGCGATTCGGCCCATGCAGGTTCTTGCCCCGCGACAGGTCGCGCCGCGCTCACGGGCTCGCCGGCGTTCGGTTGCCTCGAGTCGGACCGTCCGCGTGTCGCTCGGGCCGCCTGTTCGTGTCGGCCGGACCGTCCTGGTTCCCGTCACCGAGGTCGACGTCTGCACGTTATATGTCGACGGCGGCTGGCCGTGCCGCCGTGAGGCGAAGGACCGTGGCGGGCGAGGTCACTTGAGGAATCGCCGGGTCTGAGGTGGCCTGCCGGGTTTTGACCGTGGGAACCTGGGAAGGTGCGACGTTCCACGACAAACAGGGGGTCGAAGATGGCTAACGGCTTCGTCCACACCGTTTTCAAGGACGAAGAGTGGATTAACGAGATCGAGGGCGGCAAGAAATTCGGGGCCGGCTACGCGACAAAAGAAGACGCGGTTGGCGCCGGTCGTGAACGTGCGAAAAAGGATGCCACCGAGCACGTGATCCACAACCAAGATGGGAAGATCGGTGAGCGCTACTCGTACGGGGACGATCCGGCGAGCCGTCCCGGCTAACTAACCTAGAGACTGCTGGTTGCGTTCTGCGACGTGGGTTTGCCAGCGTGCGCAGTACGCGCAAGATGTCACGGTCGCTGTCGAACGACACCGTGACCGTGTAGACACCGATCGGGTCCTCCTCGAGGTGAGGCCGGAAGGTGGAGAGCGCAGCATGGAAGCCGCGCGCCGATTGGAGGCTTGACGCCTCGATCGTCAACTGCCGCACATCTCTGACTGTGCTCCTCGACAGGCGTCGGGCGATGGAACATGCGGACCAGCGGTAGCCGGGCGTCGTCGAACGGCGCCAGCTCGCAGGGTCGACCTTCGAACGCGCCTAGGTAGCGTGGATCGTTAGCGTGGATCGTTGCGGCGGAGGTGTCGGATCGGCGCTACGTTTCTGCACATGGACGCACGCGAAGAGCGACTCGCGAAGAACGAGGTCCTCTTCCGAAACGTCAACGAAAGAATCGCCGGAATGGCGATCGATCACGCGCAGGCTCTCCGGGATCGGCGCGATGTCGGATTCATCTGCGAGTGCTCGAACGTGGACTGCACGCTGCGATTGCGCATTACGCCGGCGGAGTACGAACGAGTTCGAACCGATCCCACCCAGTTTGTTGTTGGCTTGGGCCATGAGTTGCCGGAAATCGAAGAGGTCGTCTTCGTTGGCGCGGCCTACCAAGTTGTCCGCAAGCATGGAGAGGCCGCGGCGCTGGCTGAGGAAAACGATCCCCGCGGGTAGCGCCCACCGCAACGGGAACGTTCATCTCCTCTCGTGCTAGATCACGCTTTCGTCGCCAGACTCTTCCTTTTCGCGCGCCCGTTTTTCGGCTACCTGCGCTGGCGACTGCTCAGTGGGTTCGGGATCGGTTGCACGCTCCTCGTCCTCACGCTCGGGCTTTAGTGACGGGCGGTCGCTCATTTGCTGCTCTCCTCGTCGATTCCGGCTCTAGCTTCCCGCTGAGCTGCAGCTTCAAGCAGACCCGTGTCCAGCGGCGATCATCGACTGGGCAGTCCGCTTTATGTCGCGCTCAACACGCTACATCTGAGCCCGCCTGTAAAGAGAAACGCCCCGGCGGCGCCTCAAACACCCCGGGGCCGGCATAGGAGGTGCTAGCTCCCATGCAGGAGCAGGCTACAACGACCGTCGAGTGGCACAACGAGTGCCAGAACGATCTCAACGAATCCGTTTGGGAGCTCTCGGAGAGCGCGATCAGTGTCGTGCGGCCCACAACGCACGGCTTCGGCGTTTAACGCTTTCAAACGGGCTTCGCGGCAATCTACCGCCGTACCGCCCTGGCCGTCGCAACGACGGCACCGACGCCGGCCACGATGAGCAGGTCGGCGCCGTTCGGCCAGACCATCGAATCGCCCAGAGCGACGTTGACCACGAAGCGCAGCAGCGCGAATAGAAGCAGCACGGCGAAAGCTCCGGTCAGCGCGTCTAGCGTGAAACGAACGACGGCCACTCCGCACATGATGCACCGCCAGGATCGAGGCGGCCAGGCCAGCCTTCCTCGAAATGACTACAGCCGGCGACGCTTGAACACGGAGCGAACGATCCTCATCCAGCGAGCAACTTCAGCGTCCAAGGGTTTCCGCTGTTGCGGCGAAGTAGCTGTCTGCTATCTCGTCGCCGTAGTCGCGCTTTAGCGAATCCTCCGCTCGGCTCTGTTCGTCTTTTGGCGGATCGGATCGGACACACGACGAGTCTACGACGCCGGCCGCGTCCCACATGGGGCTCCGTGAGCACCTGAACGGAGCGGTCCTTATCGGTTTCAAGCGGTAACAGTAGACGGCTAAAACACCGAAAATCCCCGCTTAACGGGGGGTTTTCGGCTTAGCTGCGAGACAGGGGCGACAGGACTCGAACCTGCAACCCCCGGTTTTGGAGACCGGTGCTCTACCAATTGAGCTACGCCCCTACAGGTCGGGCGCAAGTGTAGCCCCGGGCCTGCCGTACCATCCGATTCCGTGCCCCTGGTGGTGCTGTTCTCGGTGATCACGGTCGCGTTCGCCGGGATCGCCGTGGCCAGCGCGGGCGCGGGACGCTGGATCATCGCCGCTCCGGCGGCCGCTCTGGCCCTCTGGATGGCCAGCTTTGCCTGGGCCGCCCTGAGGAGAACCCGCTCGTAGGTCGTATTCTCCCCTGGTGGCTACGGGCACGGATACGCAGTCGCT
>DASRDP010000068.1 GCA_035652535.1 Chloroflexota bacterium | reverse complement strand
CCGGCCCACATCCTGAGCGACCCGTATCAGGCCGGCGACAAACAGGCGTTCATCAACCACCCGTACTGGACCAATGACTTCGTCGGCCTTGGGCCCTACAAGCTCGGGCAGTGGCAGCGCGGCAGCTACATTGAGGGTCTGGCGTTCGACCGCTTCGTCGGCGGCCGTCCGCAGATCGACCGCATCCTGCTGATGTACGTTGGCGACGTCAACGCCATCGTGGCCGGCGTCCTCTCCGGCGACCTGGACATGGTCCCGATGGGTGCCCGATTTGACGCCACCCAGCTCATGGCGGTCGAAAATGGCTGGGGGCAAGAGGGTGGTACGACGCTCCTCGTGCCGTTCGGAATCCGATCCATCTACCTCCAATTCCGCGATCCGTCCGCGCCGTGGGCGCGCGATGTTCGCGTGCGTCGTGCGCTCGTGCATGCGACTGACCGTCGTGGAATGAGCGACGCCCTGCAGTACGGGCTCACGAAGGCCGCGGACACTTTCGTTCTCGAGGAGGACCCCGTCTTCGCGCAGATCGACCGCGGCGGCCTGGCGCGATATCCCTACGACCTCGATCGCGTTCGGCAGCTCATGGCAGACGCGGGGTGGATAGCCGGCGCCGACGGAGCGCTTCGCGACGGCAGCGGACAGCCGCTCGCCATGGAGATCGCCGCCACCGGTCAGGGCAGCAACGTGGAGGAGATCGAAACGGTCGGCAACCAGTGGCAGCAGGCGGGAATCCAGGCGACCCCAGACGCTCTGCCGCCACGCGCCGCGAATCTCGACGAGCGCAAGAACACCGTGCGAGGCGGCTTTATGTGGCCGTGGAGCCCGAACGCGTATGCCCCGCAGAACCTCTCGGCAGCCCAGATCGCCAGCGAACGAACATCCTGGAAGGGCTCGAACTACAGCGGCTACACGACGCCTGCCTACGAGGAGCTGTATCGTCGGTTCACGACGTCCCTTGAAGTCGATGCTCGCCAGCAGGTGCTGGCCGACATCATGAAGTACATCGCGGAGGAAGTCCCGGTCATTCCCGTCTACTACTACGGGAATGGCGTGATCGCGAGGAAGGGGTTGACCGGCCCGGCGATGATCACGCCGATGCAGACGTCCTCGCTCTGGAACGTCCACACCTGGTCGTGGAACCGGTAGCCGCGGGCAGTCTGACGCCGTCGCATCCGGAGTTCAGGATGAGCTTGATGCGCACTCGTTGGCCCGGATGGACGGGCAAAAGGGCGGGAGATCGGGCGCAATTTGCTGGAGTCGCTTGGCCATGATCCGCACGTAAAGCGGTTTCTCGACGAGCGGGCCTGCCCGGTGGAGCCAGTGGAGAGCGCGGACACAGGTTGGGTGCTTTTGCAGGAGGCGCCAACAGAGATCCCAGACGCCCTGCGGCTCGCCCATCTCCCACATCGCATGGGCGCGCGTCAGCTCGACGGCGAGGTCTTCGTCGTCGCTCGGCTCGCCGAGCAGCTCCTGGGCATCCGCGAACGCGCCCCGCGACATCGCTTCGCGCGCCGCCATCAGCGGGGTCCGATGAACCGCGCCCATTCGCCGATTCACCTCGGCAACAAGCTCCAGGTCCGTCGGAGCAAGCTCCAGCGCCCGGTGGTACTCGTTGGCCGCTGCCTCCGGGTCTCCTCGAGCCTCCGCGCAGAGGGCCAGCCCGACGTGCGCCAAATCGTCCTCCGGATCGATATTGGCGCACGCTCGAAAGCTCTCTTCGGCGACGTCGATCCGCCCGGTCGCGGCTGCCGACCGCGCCAACATGCGCAGCGCGGGGAGACAATACCATTCTTCATCGAGAATCTTCTGGCACGTGTCCGCCGCCGCCGCGTAATCGCCCGCGTCCAGTTGCGCTCGGGCGCGTCTCAGCTGGCCGACTACTTCACGACTCATCTCACCGCACTATCCTCGTGGAGCCCGTCGCGCTCCAGGGCCAGGCGCGTGGCGCGCAGCGCCCGCCGAACCGCCTGCGACCTGGTCGCCGGCCCACCGGCGCGCTGAAGAAGATCGACGAGGAAGTGCAGGTCAGCCTCGGCTGCATCATCCAGGTAGATGGTCTTCGCTCGTGCCCACGTCGAACCGTCATTTCGGCGTGGATGGAGGTGCGCCTCGGCGCGCGAGAATGCGCCCCGCGCCTGGCTCCATTGCCCGGTCAGCACGGCCAGCGCGGCTCCGGGCTGCCGAGCGACGGGGCTGGCCGCTTCGCGGAGCCGATCGAGGACCGAGGTCGGAGCGCCCGTCAGCGGGCCTGCTGGCCGAGCCACGCGTCTCGTCCCGCGAGAAACGCGCCAAACCGAGACAGCGGCGCCATTGCCTCAGCCTCCGCGGGTGGGGCAGTCGGGGCCTGCTCGAGGGCGGACGCGATCCCGAGCGCGACCGCGGGCTCGAGCGCCTCGGCGGTCCGGCTTCCGGGCTCCGCCCACATCGCCGGGTTCGGTCGCGGTTCGAGGGCCTCGATGACTTCAGAAGCGAGGCGGCGGTAGGCCATCGCCGCCTGGCTCTCCGCTCGGTACTCCAGGACGGAGCGGCCTTCCTGCACGCAGTCCTTCAGCGCGACCTGCGCCCGAATCTCGGCATCGAACACCCTGACCTGCCCGATGAGCGCCTCCCGAAGCATCGTGGCAACGCCGCGCGCATGGGCCGTCCGCACGTCCATCATGGTGAGCACCGCGCCCAGCACCGTGAGCCCCGCGTTCAGCTTCGCCCGCACGGCGTTGACGGTTTCCAGCATCTGGGCCAGCCCCTGGAGGGCCAGAAAGTCAGCCTGAACGGGAATCACGACGCCGTCGGCCGCCGCCAGGGCATTGATCGCGAGGAGGCCGAGACTCGGCAGGCAGTCGATCACGACGAAGTCGTACTCCGCGATCTCCGGGGCGAGGAGATCTCGCATGATCATCTCGCGCCCGATGGTCCCGATGAGCGCCAGCTCCGCCGCCGACAGGCGCGAATTCGCCGGCAGGAGGTCGAGACGGGACGGCGTGCGAACGATCGCGTCGGCGACGTGCCCGCGTGTCAGATTGTGGCCGCGTTCGACCAGCAGGTCGCCGAGAGTGGGGGACAAGATTTCGGGATCCGTTACGCCCAGCGTGATGGCCAGGTTCGCCTGGGGGTCGTTGTCGACGAGCAGAACGCGGTAGCCCTGCTCGCTCAGGGCCGCGCCGAGATTGGCAACGGTCGTGGTCTTGCCGACGCCACCCTTCTGGTTGGCCACGGCGATCACCGACATCATCGTGCTCCCGCGCGAAACATATCGCGCGAAAGCATAGGTCACGCGTCAATGAGTGGAGTACACCCAAACGGGGATGATTCTCTCGGTCGAATGCCCACTCATTGGCGGCCGTTCAGGGGTAGCGAACAGCCGCCCCCTAGAATTTCGCGGCCTTCACGTTGTCCAGCGTCGTTCGCACCGCGTCGTAGATGAACCCACCGATGTTCATCGGTGTTCGCTCTTGGTCGATGCCGCTGGCGCGGACCTGGAACCCGGTGAAGATCCGACCATCAGCCTCGGCCCCAGCCTGGCCTCCCAGCACGGGGATCTTGACCGTCCTGGCCACCTCGCCGTAGAGATCGTGCGTCACGCCCGTCAGGTCGAGCAACGAGGCGCCCGCCGCCTCCAGCTCCTGCGCTTCGCGAAGGATCTGCTCGCGGCGCCGCGCCAGCATGTCCTCCGTGCGGGCGGTGAACTCGCCGATCGCCATGGAGCTCTGCGGCGAGAAGCCGAACTGTGGCCACAGCGGGATGCCCGCGTTCACAATCGCATTCACCGCATCCATGTTCGCGGCGGCGTTGTCGAGCTTGACCATCTGCGCCTCGCCCTCCTGGATGAGGCGAATTGCCGCCCGAACGGCCTCCTTGTAGCCCGCCTGAACGGGGCCGAAGGGGAGATCGGCATTCACGACCGCCGTCTCAGCTCCGCGCGCGACCGCGCGGCTGACCAGGACCATTTCGTCCATCGTCGTTCCGTATCGCGTCAGCTGGCCCAGGTTCGTGTACCCGACGCTATCGCCGGCCGAGATCAGCGGCACGCCCGCCCGATCGAGGATTCGGGAGAGCTGGAAGTCATAGCACACCGCGGCCATGATCTTCTGCCCATCCCGCTTCATCTGCTGCAACGAGGTCACCGTCAGCTTTGCCACGCGGACTCCTCCTGACTCATACATCGATAGGCACCCCGCCGTGGCGCGCCGCACCGGAGCGGGAAGGCGCAAACCGCGTCAAGCGACACGACGAAAAAACGGAGCGGGTGGCATCGGGAGGGGGCGCCAGATTTGCGCGCCCCCTCCCGACGCGTCAGTCGATGAGGCTCGCCTCGGCGGCGGACGCCGCTCCGGCCAGGATCTCTTCGCGGGCCTCGCCGTCGATCGGCTCGAATCGATCTCCCAGCTTCTTCATGATCTGCGGCATCGTGGTGTATTCCATCTCGTCCATGGGGAGCCGCGCAGGCTCGAACGGTCCCTGGCGCCGCATGTGGTACGCCATGTCGTTCGCCATGGCCCGGGCCCCGTCGAAGGACACGTCGTCGAACATGTCCCGGGGGCCGATCAGCTTCCCGTTCGCGAGTTGGAACCCGAGCGCCACCACGCGCGGCGGCCCATCAAACCGCGATGGATGAGCGTCGCGTTGCGCGACTGGGGTCAGCGGCCCGCAGCTCGAGCCGCGCATCCAGCCGGCGACGTAATGAGGGTTGGCGAAGGCTTCCAGCACCTCGCCGACCGCGGGTAGGCCGCTCTGACACCGCACGACGAGGGTCGGATCGTCCTTCCCAACGTAGCGGCCGGCGATCATGGACAGTCGCGTGGTGGTCCCGGCCGCGGCGATCTCACCGGTGGCGCGCAGATACACGGACTTGATCACGTTGAAAGCCGGAGATCCGATGAACATGAGCATGCTGTACAGATCCTCGGGGCAATGGAAGAGGATCTTGCGACTTTCGATGAGGTCGTGGACCTCAAAGGAGAAGCCTTCGTGCATCTTGGTGTCGATCACGAGGCCGATGGAGTTAAACGGATCCGCGAAGATGCGGTAGAGCGGCAGGTTGAATGCACCCGGCTCGGTCTTGTCCGCCATGAAGACGATAATGGGGTCGCTGGGTCGCTCCTCGAACTCCATCTCTGCGACACCCGGGCCCAGACCGCGGATGTTCCCGGAAAAGGCGTCCGCGAGGAGGTCCTGGCCAGCGCCATACAGGTGCAGCTCTTTCGCCACCTCCGTCGCGGCGACGAACGTGTCCCAGGCAAGCTCGTGGATCGCGGCAGAATCAACGCCGCGTTCGTGCGTCATGATCAAATTGATGTCGTCGCCGACGGATGAGACGTGAAAATCCAGGATCTGACGCCGCGCTTGGGCGTCTGTCAGGCACTCGCGACACCGGTCCATAGTGGCCGGATGCACCTGTCCGTGACCGACGAACCCGCCGATATCCGCCTTGATGACGCTCAGGGTGACTTTCGCCATTGAAAATCTCCTCGTTCTGATTGCCCGGCGCGCCGGAACTGAACCGAAACGACCCTTTTGCTAGTGTAGCGAAGTGCCCCAATTGAGCACAACACAAGCTGGCGCTCGGCTGCATCCTCAACCGGTCATGCGCCGCGCTCCCCAACCCGAGAACCCGCCGCGATGCCAGCGAGCAGCAGGACCACGACCACGCCGCCGACCCATCCCCAAGGGGCATGGGCCGCGATGATCGGCGCAACGAGGACTGGCGCAAGGAGCTGGCCTCCGTTTCGGCCGATGGCGACAACGCCCACAGCCGGCCCAACGAGCGTGGGATCTCGAACTGTCTCCGGTGTGATTCCATTGACCGCCGTGGGGACGACTGCCGCGCAGAGCCCCGTCCATACCGCGAAGAGCCCCACCAAGCGCGGATCCAGGACGTATGCGGCCGCGTAGGCGGGGATCGAAGCCAGGCTCACGGCGATGTACGCGCGCTTCCGCGAGCCAATGCGTTCGATGAGCCACCCACCGGGCAGCGCAGCCGGGATGCTGGCGAGGTAGAAGAGACTGACCGTCGTCGCCGCGTCTTGCAGACTGAATCCCGCCTCATTCACCAGATACGTCGGCGTCCACGTGCCAAATGCCGCCCGGGCCATGTGGAACGTGGAGAAGAAGATGGCGAGCCACCAGGGCCCGGGCTCGCGCAGCGCGCTTCGCATCGACGAGGCGCGCGCCGTCAAGGTCACCGACGTCGAGCCGACCGGAAGCCGCACCAGCCAGGCAAAAAGCGCAGCGGCCAGGAGGGCTACCACCGCTCCGAGCCACCAGACCGCCCGCCAGCCTGCCAGCAGATAGACGCGCGGCGCGATGGCGAGAATCAGCGACTGACCCACAGGAATCCACGTGGTCAGGATGGCCATCGGAATGGTGCGGCGCTCGGGAGGGAACCACGCCGCGACGGTGGCGATAGCAACGACCGCCGTCATGCCCATTCCCGTCCCCTCGATCAATCGGCCGGCGAGGAGCATGGACGGATCCGCGCTCAACGCGCCGATGGCGGACCCGATGCCGGCGCTGGCCACGGCCACCGTCCCGACGAAGGTCGGACCGTAGCGTCGATACAAGAGGCCGGCGGGGAGGGCGAGGATGGCACCGGACACGGCGAACACCGACATCAGGAGTCCCGCCTGGACCTCCGAGATTTGAAGGTCCTGGATCAGGACGGGGATGAGGGGTGGCACCTTGAACTGGTTGAACGGAGCGATGAGGCTGCAAAAGTACACGACGGCGAAGACCAACCAGGCTCGGCGACGGCTTTCGGTCCGATCGCGCTCCCGAGCCCGCTCGTCAGAGGCGACGGCCGGGCTATTTCGGGGCCGCGTCGTAATACCGCTCGTAGTACCAGCGCGCGATCTCACCCCCGGTCGTCAACCAGACGTCGGGATGGCTCGTAATGTGCTGCAGGGCCCGGTCGAGCCACCGGGCGCGAAACGGGTGCCCTGACAGGAAGGGATGGAGCGCGAGCGCCATGACCCGTCCCGACGTTCCGCCCTCGTCATACAGCACGTCAAACTGATCGCAAACGAGCTGATAGAACTGCTCGGGCGTCAGACCCTTGCGCGTGAAGACGGGAATATCGTTCAACTCTTGCGAATAGGGCACAGAGATGAGCCGTCCCGATTTGACGCGCATGGGAAACGGCTGATCGTCCGCCACCCAATCGGCTACGTAGGTGATCCCAGCCTCGGCGAGAAGGTCGGGCGTCCGATCCGTCTCCCCGAGGCCCGGGCCCAGCCAGCCGGTCGGGGCAGCGCCCGTCGTCGATGCGATGGTGTCGACCACCTGGCGAATCAGCCCGCGCTCGTCATCCTCGGAAAGCCCGGTGAGGCGTTGGGAATTCGTGATGCCGTGGCCCATCCACTCCCAGCGTCGCTCCATGCCTGCTTTCACGATGTCGGGCTCGAACCGGCAGACGTCGGCGTTCAGCGCGACGGTGGCCCGCAGCTGATACTTGTCCAGGATGTCCATCATCCGCCAGATGCCAACGCGTGCTCCGTAGTCGCGAACGGCGAATTCGTAGACGTCGGGCGACAGGGTAGATCCGGGCCCGAGCTTGTCGAATCGAAAGTGCTCGACGTTCGGGATGATCCAGAAGGCCACGCGAGCCTCATTGGGCCACTTGAGGGGCGGCCTGGCCGGAAGAGGCCAGTACGGGTAGCGCTGGTTGTCGGTTGGCATGCCCACCTCGCCCGCCGCGCGCTTAACGCCATTCGATACCGCCGGCGGAGGTTCGAATTGTACCCCCGCCTTCAGCAGCTGCTCCGCGGCGACGTCCCGTGCTCGTAGAATGCCCGTACGAGGTGCCACATGATCTCGGATGGGCCGCGCCAACCGGTTACGCCGCGTGTCTTCGTGACACGGCAGATCCCGGAGGCCGGCCTCGTTCCATTGCGAGAGCGATTCTCCGTCGACGTCTGGCCTGGCCCACTCCCCCCATCCCACGAGACGCTACGCGAATCGGTCGCTGGATGCGCGGGGATTCTGTCGCTCCTCACTGACCGGATCGACGTCGAGATCATGGACGCCGCCGGGGCTGGACTCCGGGTCGTCAGCAACTTCGCCGTCGGGGTGGACAACGTCGACGTGGCGGAGGCGACGCGCAGGAAGATTCCCGTCGGCAATACCCCAGGCGTCCTGACCGAGGCGACCGCCGATCTCGCCTGGTCGCTCCTCATGGCGGCCGCGCGCCGCCTCATCGAAGGAGACCGATACGTTCGGAGCGGGCAGTGGCACACCTGGGAGCCGCAGCTTCTGCTCGGAGCGGAGGTCCATGGCGCCACGCTGGGAGTAGTGGGATACGGGCGAATCGGGCAGGCGGTCGCGCGGCGCGCCCGCGGATTCGACATGCGCGTGCTCTATACGCGGCTCGGCCCAGACACGCGCGAAGAGTGGGCGACGCGGGTAAGCTTCGAACAACTCCTCGATGAATGCGACTTCGTGAGCATCCACACGCCGTTCACGGAAGAAACTCGCCATCTCTTCAATGCCGAGGCGTTCCGGCGCATGAAGCCGGGCGCCATTCTGATCAATACGGCGCGTGGGCCTGTCGTGGAGACGGCGGCGCTCGTCGACGCGCTCCGCTCTGGCCACCTGGGCGCCGCCGCGCTCGACGTGACGGATCCCGAGCCGCTTCCGGCCGATCACCCGCTCCTTCGCCTCGACCGATGCATTGTTAGCCCGCACCTTGGGAGCGCGACCCACGCCACGCGGAACCGAATGGCCCAGATGGCCGCCGCGAACCTGATCGCTGGATTGGCCGGTGAACGACTGCCCCACTGCGCGAACCCGGAAGTGTACCGCTGATCACCCGCCCCGGCGGGATCGTGATCGCCCGCCGCTCTGAAGCCCAACCCCCACGCCTCGCTTGGGGCAGATGTCATTCAACACGCAGCCACCGCAGTTGGGAGCGCGCGCGAAGCAGACCCGTCTGCCGTGCCAGATCATGGCATGGCTGAACCAGATCCACTCATCTTTGGGCACCACGTCCATCAGGTCTTGCTCGACCTTCTCCGGTTGCTTCTGGTCGGTCAGCGCGAGGCGATAGGAGACGCGGAGGACGTGGGTATCGACGACGATGCCCGATGGGATGCCGTAAGCAGAACCGAGGACGACGTTTGCCGTCTTGCGCGCGACGCCCGGGAGCTGCACCATCTCGTCGATCGACCGCGGCACCGTGTCGGCAAACCGATTGTGGAGAGCGTCGGCCATTCCGCGAATGGACCGCGCCTTTTGACGGAAGAACCCGGTTGAATGGATCTCCTGCTCCAGGACCTCCTGCGGCGCACGCGCGTAATCCGCTGGCGATCGGTACCGGCGAAAAAGGTCGGCCGTGACCTGATTCACGCGCTCATCCGTGCACTGGGCAGACAAGATGGTTGCCACCAGCAGCTCGAACGGCGAGGTGAAATTCAGCTCGCAGTGGGCATCGGGGTACGCGCGCTTCAAGCCTTGGATGACGCGCTCGGCATGCGCCCGCCGGTCGGTCGGCTGCGTCACGGAGTCAACCGGTTAGAGTCCGAGCCGCCCGTTCATGGCGGGCCGGTCGGGCTCGTTGACTCGGGCTGGACGATCACGACGAGCGCGCTGGATGGATCGAGGTAGGTGGTGGCCACGCGGAGCACGTCGTCCGGTGTGACAGCGCGGACCCTGCGCACATACTCGTCCGTCGCCACCGTACCCAGCAGCTCCTGAGACGCGAGCCGACCGACCCGGGCCTCGTTCGTCTCGTCAGCAAGGATCTGGCGCCCGGCGATCTCACCCTGCCGGTCGCTGGTTTCCCCGCTCGATGGCGCCTGCTCGCGGAGCTGCTCGATCAAATCTCTGGTGACCGACAACGCCGCGTCGAGGTTATCGGGGTCCACGCCAGCCGTGGCAAACCAGGCCCCGGTGTCCGACAGCGGGCTGTAACCGGACCCCGCCACGTAGGCCAGGCCGCGTGCGCTGCGAATCTCGCGGAACAGCCGCCCGGACGAGCCGCTGGTAACGGCGTTCAGGACAGCCATGGGGTACCGATCGTCGTCGAGCAGGGATGGCGCGAGGTAGCCAACGCGGAACACGGCCTGCTGGCGCCCGGCCGTCGCGCGAACGGCGTCCCCGAAGGGCGATCCCGTCGGGGTGGCGGGGGCCCGGACGTTGGCCGAACCGGAAAAGAGATTGCCGAAATACTCCGCCGCGAGGGCTAGCGCCTCGTCCGGGCGAATGCGCCCGGCGATGGTGAGCGCGAGATTCGACGCGGCCCAGAAGCGTGCCCGCGTCCCGGCGATGGAGTCCGGGCTGAGCCCGCTGATCGTCTCCGGCGTTCCCAGGACGGGAATGCTGGCCGGATGGCCCGCGAAGATCGCCCGCTGAAATAGCTCGTCGATGTACGCGTTCGGGTCCGCCCGTC
>DASRDP010000067.1 GCA_035652535.1 Chloroflexota bacterium | reverse complement strand
TCAAAGCCGAACTGCCGAACATCGACGAGGCCATCCGCTTCCCTATCCCGTTCTTACTCGACGACGTCAGCGTCCGCCTTGGCCCTTGGAGTGGATACCATCTGTTGGCGCATCACCAATCTGGTGTTGTGCGCTGCTCGGAGGCAACCGCATCTGGCCATCCCCGGAGAACATCCGCGCGGGGGTACGAATCCATCTCTAACGTCTCGCCTGCCCGACCCGGATTATGCGGACGACGGCGGCGCGCGCGCAGTAGAGGCCGACCCCGAGCCCAACGACGGCAAGCCCGGTGAGCTTCAGCCCCACGGGGGCCTGAAGCGCGAGGTAGAGTCCTGCTGCGCCACCCAGCGCCAGCAGCACACGGAGCGCGGGGACGCGCAGGCTCTGATCGGGATGCCGGGACACGAGTCGGATCGCGGCCAGGCTGGTGGCCGCGTAGCAGAGTCCAATCAGGAACATCCCCGCGTCGATCAAGCGAGACAGCTCCAAAACACGACCCGCAGCGATCCCAAAAATCCCCTGGACGACGAGGGCTACCACAGGCGTTCCGAACCGGGGAGAGACCCAGGCGAATGGCCGTGGGAGAAATCCGTCGGCGGCCATTGCATAGCTCAGCCGCGCCACGCTCAGCGTGTATACGTCGAATGCCGCCGATATGCTGACCAGCCCGCCGAGGCTCATCAATACTCCTGACGGCAACCCGGCCCAGCCCAGCTCCCGCGTGAGCGAATCCAGGGCGTCGGCCAGGGGGTGTGAGGACCGAGCCGCGTCCTGCCACGGGACCGCCACCGTCGTCGCGAACGTTGTGAGGAGATACACGAGGGTGCAAATGGACACAGCCGTGAGCAGTCCACGCGGCATCGTCTTGCGCGGCTCCTGTATTTCGCTCGCGGGCAGGACCGCGAGCTCAAAACCCGCGTAGGCGAGGAAGATGAGGATCACGGCGGGTCCAAATCCACCCCACCCCAGGGGAGCGAACGGCTCGAGCCTCTGGCTCACCAAACCCGGGCGCGCAACGGCCGTCGCGATTCCTGCGCCGATCAGGACGAGCAGTGGGATCAGCTTCGCCAGGGTCAGAACGTCGTTGAGCCGACCGCTCGCCCGGACGCCGACGATGTTGACCACCGTCACGCAGGCGACGAGCCCCACAATGATCGACAGTCGCGCTGGCTCGCCCAGGCCCGGGACGAAGTAGGTCACGTAATTCAGGAACGCCGTCGGAAAGACCGGTAGGAGCACGACCTCTCCCAGGTACAGGCTCCAGCCGGCCGTGAAGCCGGCCAGCGACCCATATGCATGGCGCACGTACGCGTACGTCCCGCCCACCTCCGGGTAGATGACGGCGCACTGCATGAAGGCGAGCACGATGA
Source organism: Chloroflexota bacterium (assembly GCA_035652535.1). NCBI lineage: Bacteria > Bacillati > Chloroflexota > Chloroflexota bacterium. The sequence continues at coordinate 3,978 of DASRDP010000067.1, read as the reverse complement.
GGGCCGCCATGACCCCAGCAACGGCCCATGCGGCCATCTGGGCCGGACCCAGGTACCCGGCGCCGAGAGACGCCACGATGTAGACGTCCGCGCCGATCTCCGCCCCGAGCACGAGGAGCGTGAAGTCGAGGGCATTGAGGTCCCGGCGGAGTCCGGCGGCGGCGCTACCTCTGAGGAGACCGGTCAAACCGTCCCGGCTATCCACGCTCGCCTACACCCGCCTGTGTTGCTGCCGGCTGGCAGAGACAGTGCGCTCCTCCACGATCGATGACACGGGTGGGAACGCGGGCACAAACCCGGGGTATCCTATCAGGCTGACGGCGGATGGAGTGATCGGATGGCCCTCGGCAAGCTCTGGTGCGCGGCCCTGGGCGCTGCGCTCGTCATCGCCTGCGCATCGCCAGCGCAGCAAGCACCGTCGTCGTCGGCCGCGCCATCGGGGAACGCCGCGCCCAAGCGGGTCGTCGCGGCGCTCATGGTAGACCCGCCAACGGTGGTGTTGCAGGCGGCCTCGGGCACGCCACCCGGCCTCGACGTGTTGGACATGCTGGTCGATTCCGGACTGACGGTCTTCGACGACAAGGCGGTCCGCATTCCCCAGCTCGCCGAAGACGTACCCACCATCGAGAACGGCCAGTGGCAGCTCCTTGCTGACGGCAGAATGGACACAACCTGGCGCATCAAGTCCGGCGCCGTCTGGCACGACACCACGCCATTGACCTCAAGCGATCTGGCCTTCGCTCTGGAAGTCGACCAGGACAAAGACCTGCCCCACACCGTGAATGCCAACCTGCGTTTCCTCGACGGCTACGATGTGAGCGACGACCGGACAATCACGGTGCACTGGAATCAGCCCTTCATCGACGCGGATTCGCTCTTCACGCCGTCCTTCGTGCCGCCGCTCCCGCGCACGGAGTTCGTGCCGGCGAAGGAGCAGTGGCCCGATCGGCTCCAGCGCGAGCACGCGCGCAACGTGTACGTCTAGCTGGGCGAACGGGGGATCGCGCCACCACGACGCGCTCGGCGCCACCGGGAGGGACGGCCGACGGCCACGTCTCCGCCACTCCGTTACTCGTTGGTCCACCAGACGAGCCCGTACTGGGGGCTCGACGGAGCGTCAAACCCCGAGCCACTCGGAACGAGAACGCGTTCCAGATGCGCCCGAATCCGATCGTCGTGCTCGTGGTGATCCGCTGGAAGAAAGAGCTGATTGCGCGCTTGAGCCAGCGCGTCGTCGGTGTCTCGGTAACGCTGGGCGTCGGCGCGGCGGGCAAGCCTGACGTTCGCGCGAATGCCAATGGAGAAGAGGAGATTGTAGAGGTCCAGGAGCCCCGGCTCGGGAGGCCGTCGCACACCCCAGATCTCCTCCCACAGCGGGTCGACCATCGTGCCCATCTGGTCGACGCGGATGATAATGACGCTCGTACGGCGCGTGTGGGCGTCGAGCTTTTGAACGAAGGGGACGACGTCGGCGATGGGATAGAGCACGTTGGCGCAGAGGACCACGTCCGCTGGTTCGACGGCCGCGTCCTCCCAACGGCTTGGAACGACCGAGACGTTGTCGCAGCCATGGGCCACCAGCGTGCGCTCGAGCTCGGCGCGCATCGATTCCGCGGGCTCGACCGCCGTCACGTGAGCGGCGACTTGCGCCAGGGGCACGGCGTACCGGCCGGTGCCGGCGCCGACGTCGAGCACGGTGTCTCCGGGATGGACCAGGTCCAGCAGCGCAAGGGTCAGCGGGTCCGTTTTCGGATCTGTGGCTTCTACCCGCCTCGCAAACCGCTCAGCCCGGGTGTCCCAGAATCGCGTCTGAGGTCCCTGGCGTGCCAGGCCCTCGATCACGTCACGCCGATGCTCCACAAGCTGGACCCAGTGTTCGACCCAATCGACGCCCCCGGCGCAGATGGGCGAAGCAAGAGCGCTCATGCATCCTCCACGAAGCTGCTTGGCTCCGACCTGATATGTGCTCAGAACGGCGTGCTGGGAGAGGCGAGCGCAACGCGAATGTCGTGGGCCCCTCCGTCCGGCACCCGCACGGTCAGCACGCCGTTCCCATCATCCATGCGCGAGCCGGCGGTGTCCGACCCATCGACGCTGACGATAGCAACTCCGGGCGCATAGACCCAGAGTTGGCCGCTGTCCACGGGGGCGGGCTGGACGTGAATATCGAGGGCCCCGCCCGGCCCCACGGACCAGCTCCGGTCGCCCCACAGAACGCCCGGTGCGCGACGTAGCGCCAGGAGCCGGAGATGCCGGGCAGGCACCGTTGTTGTCAGGTCGGCGCCGCTTGTGAAGGCCCGCCGAGTCTCGGGATCGAACGCGACCACAGTGCCGGTCGGCGCTACACCGTAGGCGGTCAGGTCGACCGTCATCGTGCGCGGCCATCGGGCCAGGTTGAGCAGGCCGAGGTAGGTCGTACCATCGATCGTCGTCGCGAAGGTCTCGGGTGGCACCCCGCTGCCAAAAATCGGGCGCTCGGCAAAAGGACGAAGGGCCGCGAGGTACTCGCGATACATCCGCTCCGTGCGACTGGGAAGCGTCGTGAGATCGACGCTGACCACCACCTCCGCTTGCATCGCCACGGCGGCGGCGAGCCACTGGCGCTGGATCTCGGCATAGTCGTCCCCGCCGAAGATGTATCCCAGGTTCGGACGACGACCCTGGAGCTGCTGCCCCAGGATAGCGTGGGTGATCTGCTCGACGAGGCCCGCGTACGGAAATGGATGGGAGAAGGCGGGATAGTCGTCCGCGAGATGCCATGTGCGAGCATAGCTTCGCGCCAGCGGAGGCGCGGCGTAGTTACCCTCGATCCAAGCGTCCGGATCGTGACGGGTGAGCGCCGACCACATGAGGCGATAGACGGCCATCGTCTGCGCAACGCCGGGTGTAGACGCTACGGAGAGCAGATCCTCGAGGGGGACGGTCTCGTCTCGAAACGGACCACCATCGCGTCCGATGACGCCTACCATGTCCAGCGCCACCCCATCCGCGTCGAAGTCCACCACGAAACGTCGTGCAAGGTCCTCAAAGTAGTCGCGAACGTCCGGATTGGCCAGGTCGTAAACGTAGGTGCCTCCCTCATCGTCCTCCTCGATCGGGATCAGCCAGTCTGGATGGTCACGCACAAATCCCCGAAGGACAACCCACCAATCCGCGTCCGGATGCGTGTCCACCCACGGCGCCGATGCGTACAGGACGACGGCGACGCCGCGAGCGTGCGCATAGTCGATCAAGTCACGCATCCCAGAGGGGAACTTGTCCGAGTCCACGAGCCCGAGCTCGCCATCTGGATCATCACCGGCGCGGTACCAGCCCGCGTCGATCGTGATGGTCCAGGGCCCGAGGTCACCGAAGCGGTCCGCGATGGTATCGACCTGCGCGCGCAGCGCGTTCTCGTCCACGTCGCCGCCGTACACGTACCAGCTGTTCCACATCTGTCGAAAGCTCGGAGGGACGTCGGGGGACGGCGCGATCCGATCAAGGACTGCGCGGTAGTCGGCGAAGGCTGGGCCAGGCTCTGGCGTCTCGACTCGCTGTACGTAGAGGCGAGGCGCGGAGTCGGGCTCCGCCGCGCGCGGGCGGACCTCGGCGCTCAGCTCGAACCGTCCATCCTCGGGATACGCGAGGTACAGAACGCCTCGCCCCACGGTCTCGTCCAGCAAACTCAGAACGTACCCGTGCTGGGCGCCGGCGCTCCACACCAGGAGTGGGCCCCCGGCCGGTAGAGGGATCGACAGCGGCGCATCGCCGGGCGAGATGGTCCGTTGAACGACGCCAACGCTGAGGAGGGTGAAAAGGTCCACTGGTCCCGGAAGATCCAACCCGCCACTTCCCGGTGTGAAGAAGGTGAAGCCTTCTGGTGCGAGCCCGTTCGACGACACTTCGTAGATCAAGGACGGATGGCTGGTCGCAGCCGTCACGGCGACGGTCGCGCCCCCGACGCCGTCACTGGTCCGGTAATCAGCGACGGACCGGCGG
>DASRDP010000066.1 GCA_035652535.1 Chloroflexota bacterium | reverse complement strand
ATGGCTGGTGGCGGGGCTGCTGGGCAGCATGCTGGTCTCTGCGTGTTCGCAACCCTCCGCGGCGCCATCCGGTGGAGCCACGGTGAAAATCGTGTCGAGCCTCCCGCGCACCGGCTCGTCCAAGGGCCAGACCGACACGATCGTCAACGGCATCAAGATGGCGCTCTCTGAGGCAAACAACAAGGCCGGGAGCTTCACAATTCAATACGATGATCTCGACGACGCGACCGCGGCGAAAGGAAGCTGGGACGCCGGTAAAGAGGCCGACAATGCCAACAAAGCGGTGAGCGATCCGCAGGTGATCGCCTACATCGGCACCTTCAATTCAGGCGCCGCCGCCATCTCGATCCCCATCTTGTGCAAGGCCGGCCTGGCGATGATCTCGCCTGCCAATACCGCAGTCGGGCTCACCAAGCCGGGGAAGGGCCAGCCGGATGAGCCCGACAAGTATTACCCGGGCTGCCCGCGGAACTACATGCGCGTCGTCCCCGCCGACGACCTGCAGGGGTCCGCGGCGGCCAACTGGGCCAAATCCCTCGGCGTGAAGAACGCCTACGTCCTCGATGACCAGGAGCTGTACGGACACGGGCTGTCCACCATCTTCGTGGACACAGCCCGAAAAATCGGGCTCACCATCGTCGGCGGCCCCGAAGGCATCGACCCGAAGGCTTCGGACTACCGGGCCCTCGCCCAGAAGATTCGCGCCGCCAACCCGGACCTCGTCTATTTCGGGGGCATCACCCAGAACAACGCGGGCAAGCTCCTTCAGGACCTCAAAGCCGCCATGCCTGACGTCAAGTTCATGGGCCCAGACGGCATCTACGAAAAGGCGTTTATTGACGCGGCCGGGCCCGCCGCCGAGGGCGCGTACATCACCTTCGGCGGCGTTCCGCCGTCCAAGCTCACGGGCAAGGGCGCGGACTGGTACAAGCGATACAAGGACCAGTACAAGGCGGAGCCAGAGGCGTACGCGGCCTACGGCTACGAGGCCGCCAAGGTCGTGCTGGACGCGATCGCGCGGGCGGGCAAGGCCGATCGCGCGGCGGTGCGCGATGCCATGATCCACACGAAAGACTTCGACGGGGTCCTGGGCAAGTGGAGCTTCGACGCCAACGGCGATACCACGCTCAGCACCCTGAGCGGTCGGCAAGTGAAAAACGGCGCATTCGACGACGCCAACGCCGTGCTGCTCGAGGCGAGCTAGTGCCGGCTGCCAATCGCCGCGGAGGCGCTCCGTTCCCTCCCGCGGCGCTCCCACGGAGATCCGGCGGGCGCTCCCCGCGGGTCAGGTCCGACCCTGCTGGAGGACGGTGGCGCTAGCCGCGAATGCAGTGGTATGAGCAGGCTGTTCAGATCCTCCTCATCGGCGTGGCCAATGGATCGCTGATCGCCCTCGTCGCCCTCGGCTACACGCTGGTGTACGGAATTATCGAGCTGATCAATTTCGCCCACGGCGACGTGTTCATGATCGGCACGATGACAGCACTAACTCTGGTGACGTGGATTCCCGGGTTGTTAGGCGCTCCCCAGGCCTACGCGCTCCCGCCGGTCGCCATCGCCGCTCTTCTCGTCGCGATGCTGATCGCCTCGATGCTCGTGTGCGCGGTGCTCAACGCCGCCATCGAGCGTCTGGCCTACCGTCCCCTGCGGCGCGCGCCTCGTCTCGCCCCGCTGATTTCTGCGATCGGCGTGAGCTTCATCCTCATCAACGTGGGCTTGCACTGGAAGGGCGCATCGCCGGTGGATTTTCCCGGACTCCTGCCCAACATCGACATCTTTCGTGACGTCCTCAAGGTCAAGACGTCCGTGTCATTCGGCGTCAAAGACCTGCTCGTGATCGTCGTCGCGCTCCCCCTCGCCTACGCGCTGAGCATGTTCGTACAGCGAACGCGGCTCGGCAAGGCGATGCGGGCGACAGCGCAAGACCGCCAGGCAGCGGCGCTCATGGGCATCGACATCAACACAACGGTCATGGTGACATTTCTCCTCGCCGGCGGGCTCGCGGGGGCGGCCGGGACGATGTACGGGCTCTACAACAACACAGCCTGGTTCTTTCAGGGGTTCCGCAATGGGCTTTACGCTTTCACCGCGGCGGTGATGGGCGGCATCGGCAATATCTCCGGAGCGCTGGTCGGCGGTATGCTGATCGGCGTGATCGCGGCGCTCTCGGATTTCCTCATCGATCCGCGGTGGACGCAAGCCGTGGTGTTCGGGATCCTGATCCTCATCCTCGTGTTCCGCCCGACGGGGCTCCTCGGCGAGCAAACGCCGGACCGAGCGTAGCAGCGGCGCGCCACGGAGGCAGTCGATGGTGAAGCAGCCGGCCGGCGCCGCGGCCAACCGTGGACGACTGACCGCGGTTCTCCGCGCCGCGTCGTCGCTGCCGTCGCTTCGCGCGCGAACCGGCGCCGAAGTCCTCCGAAACGCGGTTCTCACCACGTTCATCGTCGTCCTCGTCGTCTACCCTGCCCTTGACCGTCAGTTTCGGTTCCAGGCAATGGGCTCGATGAACCCGATCTTGATCTACACGATCCTCGCGCTCGGGCTGAACATCGTCGTGGGGTTCGCTGGGCTCCTCGATCTCGGATACGCGGCGTTCTTTGCCATCGGCGGATACACGGCGGCGTTTCTGACCTCGCCTTCGAGCCCATTTCCGTTCCGCACCGATTTTTGGATCGCGCTGGTGGCAAGCTGGTTCGTGGCCGCGGCGTGCGGCGTGGTGCTCGGGGCGCCAACCTTGCGGCTGCGCGGCGACTACCTCGCCATCGTCACGCTGGCCTTCGGTGAGATCGTGCCACGCGCTTTTTTGAATCTGGAGGCATGGACTGGCGGCTCGAAGGGGATGAATCCGATCGGTCGCCCCCATCTCCCGTGGATCGAGGCCACCGCCGCGGGGCCGGCTTTGGTGCAGAAGGAGCTGTTCGCCACCGATCAGGTCCTCTGGTACTACCTGATCCTCCTCGTCGGCGCGCTCACGGTCTTCATCGTCCTGCGACTCAGAGACTCGCGGCTCGGCCGCGCCTGGATGGCGATGCGGGAGGATGAGATCGCGGCGGCAAGCATGGGGATCGATCTCGTGCGGACCAAGCTCCTCGCCTTTGCCATGGGCGCCTCGTTCTCTGGCTTCGCCGGCTCGCTCTTCGCATCGATGCTCCAATTCATCGATCCGTTCCAGTTCCAGTTCGACATCTCCATCATGGTGCTCTCGATGATCATCCTGGGCGGCATCGGAAACGTGTGGGGTGTGATCTTCGGCGGCGTGGTGATGGGTGCGTTCAATCTGATCCTCACAGAACAGGCGACGAGCTGGCTCCACGGCCTCGGCTCGTTGACGGGAATCGGTTTTTTCTCCAATGTGGATCTCGGAAGCAGCAAGTTCATGATCTATGGTCTCGCCCTCGTCTTGATGATGCTTCTCCGACCGGAAGGGATCTTCCCCAATCGGCAGCGAGGCGCCGAGCTGCATGGCGCCGGGGCGGTGGAGGCGCCGGCCCATGATTGACGGCTCAACCTCGCTGATAGCCACGACGCCGGCCCACATCGCCTCGACGCCGGCCGTGCTCCAGATTCGCGGTCTCACCAAGCGTTTCGGCGGCCTCGTCGCCGTGAGCGCGGTCGACCTCGACGTTGCGCGGGCGAGCGTGACGAGCGTCATCGGCCCGAACGGCGCCGGCAAGACCACCCTGTTCAACATGATCTCCGGATTGATTCGTCCGTCGGCGGGGTCGATCCGTCTGCTCGGGCGCGAGCTTGCCGGCCAGCCCCCGCACGTCATCACGCGGCTCGGCGTCGCCCGAACGTTTCAGAACATCCGCTTGTTCGGAACGATGAGCGCGCTCGACAACGTGCTGGTGGGCATGCACGCCCGGCTGCGCGCGACGCCGATGGGGGCGCTCATTCGGCCGCCGTGGGTTGTGGCCGAAGAGCGTCGGGCGGCACATCGGGCGCATGAGCTGCTGCAATTCGTCGGCCTCGACGGCATCGATGGCGTATGGGCACGGAGCCTCGCGTACGGCGACCAGCGGCGTCTGGAGCTGGCGCGGGCGCTGGCCTCAGAGCCCGTCGTGCTGCTCCTGGACGAGCCGACGGCTGGCATGAATCCCTCCGAGAAGGCACAGATCATGGGCCTCATCGGCCGTATCCGCGCGGAGCTCGATGTCACCATCATCCTCGTCGAGCACGACATGAAGGTCGTGATGGGCGTGTCCGACTATGTGTATGTCCTCGACTACGGGACGAGGATCGCGGACGGCCGCCCCGAGGAGGTGCAGCGCGATCCCAGGGTGATCGAAGCGTATCTGGGGAGGCCCGCCGCCGGACCATGACGCTACTGCGCGTTGAGAACATCGAGACGTACTACGGGCACGTACGCGCCTTGAAGGGCATCTCCCTCTCTGTGGAGCCAGGTGAGATCGTGACCCTCATCGGGGCGAACGGTGCGGGGAAATCCACGACCCTGAATACCATCGCGGGCGTGCTGCACCCGAGACGCGGCTCAGTAGTCCTGGCCGATCAGCGCATCGACGAGCTCCCGCCTCACCGCATCGTCGAGCTGGGCGTGTGCCAGGCGCCGGAGGGGCGTCGCATCTTTCCGCGCATGACGGTGCTGGAAAACCTCGAGATGGGCGCTTTCGCACGGAAAGACCGCGGCATCAAGGAAGATATCGAGCGGATCTTTGCCCTCTTTCCTCGACTTCGGGAACGGGCCCGCCAGCATGGCGGGACGCTGTCCGGCGGGGAGCAGCAGATGCTCGCCATTGGACGGGCCCTGATGGGGCGCCCGCGTCTGCTCCTCCTCGACGAGCCGTCCATGGGGCTCGCCCCGATGCTGGTATCGCTGATCTTCGACACGATTCGCCAGATCAACGCGCAGGGAACGACCGTTCTCTTGGTGGAGCAGAACGCCATGATGGCGCTGGAGATCGCGCACCGCGGCTACGTGCTCGAGACGGGCTCGATCGTTCTGGAAGGCCCGTCGGCCGCGCTGCGCAACAACCCCATAGTGCAAAGCGCCTACCTTGGGATCGATGGAGCGTTGGCGACGGAGCCCTGATTCCGGTTAGTGCACGGGCTCCAGAAGGGCCTCTTCCCCGCGAGTTCGAACCACCGCGTCCTTCAGCACGGGGCTGTACTTGCTGGCCTGTCCCGAGCGATTGACGCGAAGGTTTCCGCGATCCCCGAAGCGGTATGAGTTTTTCTCTACCGGAAGCCAGATGTAGTCGTTCTCCTCGGGGTCGCGGAACACGTTCATCGGGTCCTCACCGCGCGCGACCCTCTCGATGTTCTCCTTCAGGAGGTTGCGATAGATGATGATCCCTTTGTCTGAGATCCCGAGGTGCTCCTGGCTTCGGTCCGCGATGTCGCCCTGCGTGTACCACATGGCCATATCCTGCCCGCTGTTGTTGTCGAGCAGGCTCCATTGCGGCTCACCGTTGGCGTCGACGCCGGCCACCGGCACGTCGTAGTAGGGAATCGTGTCCTGGGGCTGATACTCGAGCCCGGGGCCGGGCTCGTACGTCGTGTACCACACGTGCCAGGTGTGCGTATCGTCGATGGGGACGCGCATCTGGAACGCGTTCAGCGTTCGGAGAATGTTCGGGAAGACGATGGGATGGCCAACCTTCCAGTCTTCGTCGTCCTCGGTCCCGCCCTCCAGCACGCGCCGCTTGGTGATGCCATGCTCGAACACCGTGAAGCCGATCTTCTCGTGCTTCCAGGGCTTGTCATCCCGAACGCCGTTCCGGATGGCGCGCCGCTTTAGGTCGGGCCGCCCCAGGCGCTCGAGGACGTAGTCGGAAAAGTGGGTGTGCAGCCACTCGACGTGAACGGGGTCGAGGGAGTTCTCCATGCACTGAAGCCAGTTGCACGGGATCACGGTTGCGCCGATGTCGCGCATGACGCCCTGCATGGCGAAAACGTCCCATCGGGGAAGGAGCGGCGCGGGCAGGGGACCGAGATACGCGAAGATCAGTCCGGCAAGCTCTTCGACGGGGTATGCGGTGATCGTCACCCGATCGCGGAAGGTGCTTGCCGGATCCTCGGTCTGCTCATAGGGCTGCTCGAGGCAGCGGCCGGTTTCGCTGAAGAGCCACCCGTGATACGCGCATCGGAGCCCATTCTGCTCGGGAATGCCGAACACCATCCCGGCGCGCCGGTGCGGGCACCGATCGCCGACAAGTCCGAGTTTGCCCTGTCGGTCGCGGTAGAGCACCAGGTCCTCGCCGAGGAGCCGCACCGGGCGCGTGCCATGGGACGGGAGCTGCGACGTCGCGGCCACCGGGTGCCAGTATCGCCGGAGCAAGTCACCCATGGGCGTGCCTGGCCCGACGCGTGACATCCGTTCATTTTCTTCAGCGGTGAGCACCGATTCCTCCCATTGGTTTGGTGTTGCCCACGGACCCGTGGCGAAGAATTACGCGTGCGTGTGGGCCTCGTGGTCGGCGTGCACGTGGCCGTTTCCGTCGTCATGCTCGTGCGCGATTCCGTGGGCGTGCATGTACTCGTGGTCGTGCTCGTGGCCGTATGCCGGATCGTGCCCGCGATGGTGACCGTGCCCGGAGGCATGCTCGGCAGGAAACATGAGGGACTTCACGGTGACCGGCAGCACCTCGGACGTTCCCACGGGTCGCCCAATATCGACGTAATCGAGGTCTCCCACTTCGATGCCGTCGACGGCGACGATCTCTCGATCGAGATTCAGCTCTTCGTGCAGGATGCCGCCGAGCGATTTCGCCACGTCGAGGTTCATGATGAGGAAGAGGGGCTGGCTGGTGTCCGGCGCGCGGCTCGCGACGGCGAAGACGCCATCGGCGACGCGCCGCAGCGTCTGGTAGTTCTGCTGGCCGCTGAGGGGGATGGCGATCGCGAGGCCCGGGATCAGCTCGGTGAGGTCGAACTTCGCAAGCGCTTGCTGGATAGCGCCCTCCACCGATACGCCGTCATCCAGAACGGGGCGAACGACCTGCAGTCCGAAGGCTGGCAGCGCATCGGTACTCGAGATGTAGCTCGTCGTGCCGCTGGCCTGCATCGTGTACTCGCCGGCTCCGATGACAGTGGCGCGAATACCTGCGACGGGCTCCTGGACCATGTCCTTCCGGGGAAGCTCCCCCAGGCGCGCGCGGATGCTTTCGCCCAACAGCGGTCCCAGGTCTCCATAGGTCGTGGCATCGTGCTCGTAGACGTATTCGGAGACGCCACCGGAGAAGATGATGTGGTCGACGCCCGCGAAATTCCTGTAGCCCTCGAGGGGCTCAGTGATCATGAGGTCCTGGGTGAGTTGCGAGTACGGGCCTCCTTGCATGACCTCGAAGAGTACCGACGCCATCGTGTCCGCGAATCGTCGCCGGTCTGCCTCGGAGAACGGTTGGCCGAGGACGATGCCGCAGCCGGCTTCCTTGCTGATGAGGGCGACGGGCTCCTCCACGCGCGTCACGATCCCGTGCTCATCGAAGGCGACGAGCCGGGCGCCGACGTTCACCGCCGCGGTCTGCGTGACCACCCCATCGCGCACGACAGACAGCTTTGAGGTCCCGCCACCCACGTCGACGTTCAGGACGGTCCCGTTCACCGACTTGGAGAGGGCGACTGCCCCGCACCCGTGGGCGGCCAGTACCGCCTCGTGGTTCGGGCCGGCTGAGGCGCAGATGAACTTGCCGGAGTCCTTCGCGAAGAACTCCGCGACGGGCCGCGCGTTTTCCTTTTTTAATGCTTCACCGGTGAGGACGACCGCGCCGGTGTCGATGTCCTGGGGCTCGAGGCCGGCATCGGCATATGCTCGATGGATGAAGGTTGTGACCCGGTCCGTATCGATGAGCGTGCCCGCGATGTAGGGCGTGAGCATGATGGGGGACTGATACATCATCTCGCGCTCGGTAACCCGGAAATGGGCCGAGAACGCGGCCCCCTCGCGGCGGAGGGTGAGCTTCGAAAAGACCAGGTGGGTCGTCGAGGAGCCGATGTCGATGCCCACGCTCCGGAGGGTGAACATCTCCAGTCCCTCGATGTCCTCGGTGATCAGCTCCACCCCTTCGGGAAGGCCGTGATCGTGGTCGAAGCCGGGTACGTCGTGTCCGTCACTCATGCGCGCTCATCCTTTGTGTTGATTCCTTCCACCACCCGTCGTGCGCCGCAACTGACGCAGCGGACATGCCAAGCGCTGGGCCCCGAAGGTGGGAACAGTTCTGCTGACCGCCAGAATACCAGTGCGGAAGCACGGCTGCAAATAGGTCTCGACCGACCGAATCTGTTCGAGTTCTGTAGCGGACGCCGACCGGAATTTATGTTGGAATTGTTAAAGGTGTGGATTCCGTGTGCTATACTGCCGCCGCTGGATCGGATTCAACGTCGCCGAAACGGTAGAACGCGGGTCGATCGTCGGCCCGAGTTGTGCCTCGCTCGCGCTGACGAAATCGACCAAGTCTAATACGAGGAGTCAGCGTGAGCTACCTCGACAAGACCTTGACCTGCCGCGAGTGCGGTCAGCCATTCACCTTCACCGCGGGCGAACAGGAATTCTACGCGTCGCATGGGCTCATGAACGAGCCCAGCCGCTGCCCGGATTGTCGCGCCGCGCGACGGGCATCGCAGGCGACGGGAGGCTACGGAGGTGCCTATCGCGGCGGCGGTGGCTACGGCCGCGAGCGCGAGATGTTCAGCGCGGTCTGCAGCAATTGCGGGAAAGAGGCGCTCGTTCCCTTCCAGCCGCGCACCGACCGCCCCGTGTATTGCTCCGACTGTTTTCAGCAAGTCCGCGGCGAGCGCACCAGCTATCGATAGGCGTTCATAGGTCGGTCCTCAGGCCGCGGGCGCACGGGTGCGCAGCCTCCCGTGGGTACGCGGCCTTTTTCTGCTCCGCGCCCCATTGCGGCTGCTACAATCGTCAGGACGACAGATTTCGGAGGAAGCTCATGCCAAAGGGCGACGCCGTCGAGGTGAGCGGCGTCATCACCGATTCCCTGCGAGACGGCCAATTTCGGGTACACCTCGATACCGGCCAGGATGTGCTCGCCTACACCTCAGGAAAGATGCGCAAATTCCACATTCGTATGGCGCTCGGCGACCGTGTGAAAGTCGAGCTGAGCCCGTACGACCTGACGCGCGGACGTATTACGTACCGCCAGGGTGCGCCCGTCGTTGCGCCGGACGCGGACGCCGTCAAGCGCTAGCTCCGTCCGGTCAGCTACTCCAGGACCAGTTCCAGACGTCCAACACTGAGTACTGGACGTCTGCCGTCTGCCGAGCGATTGGGCCCTTGATGTCTCGGGAATAGGCCGTAATGACCGGTCGCAGCCAGTACGGAATAATGGGCAGTTGCTGGGACAGCAGGCGATGCATCTCCGCGACGTCACGGATGCGCTCGGACGAATCCAGTGTCTGCGTAAACGCTTGATATGCCCGATCGTAATCCGGGCTCACCCACCCGATTCGGTTCATCCCCGCCCAGTGGTTCTCCGGGCGCGCCACCTGGGTCGAGGTGAATTGTTGTAGGCGGTTCAGCGTTGCGCCGCACCCTTGGACGAAAAGACCGGACAGCTTCGCTTGCGCTTCCAGGTCCCGCGTGGCGTTCGACGCCAGGACGTTCATCTGCGCGTCGTAGCCCGATCGCCTCAGCCCATCCACCACGGCCGCGTTCTCGTGATCGTTCTGCGTGCTGGCCAGGTCTGCGACGCTGATCTCGAGCGGCGACCCGTCGCGGTCGACGTAAAACCCGTCGGATCCCTTCGCGAACCCCGCCTCTTGCATGAGCTGCTGCGATGCGCGCGGGTCGTACGAATACTTCTGCAACACCGGCTCCACCTGACTGTAGAAGGGCGCGAGGGGAGACAAGCACGTATCCGCGAGGATGCCGCGGCCCGCGTAGAGCGCTTCGTTCCCCGCCGCCCTGTCCAGGGCATGCGCCAGCGCCTGTCTGACGCGGACGTCGAGGAGCGCCGCCGGACTCACGAATTCCGGCCGCTGCTGGACCCAGCCACCGCGAAGGTCGACCGGTGAGTAGAGGATCGTCCCGCCATCCGCGCCCCATTGGCTCTCCAGCGACGGAATGTTGTCGGGCGACAGGATGTATTGGCCGATAAAGTGAACGGTGCCCGAGAGGAGATTCGCGACCGCCGTATTCGCGTCCGGGATCACCTGCGCCTTCACGTGGTCGACCTTTGGCGCACCGAGCACAAACCCGGGAAACGCGTCGCCCTCGATGAACGACCCGGGCTCCCACCGGGTCAGCCGAAACGGACCAACGCCGACGTATTCGGTAGACCAGTAGGCGAGGGTCGGGAACGTCGATGGATCGAGGTTGCTGAAGTCCTTTTCCAATATGTGGCGGGGGAGCGGCGGAAAGCTCGTGCCGAGCTGGTCCGCATCGGCGTAGATCTCCCGCCACCGGATGACGAACGTCCGGTCGTCGACGGCAGATACCTCCTGCATCGGCTCGAAGGGCAGGGATCGCGACGCGCCGAGATCCGGCGTGGCATACACGTGCCACGCGAACACGAAGTCGTTGGCGGTTAGCGGCTGGCCATCATGCCACGTCAAATTCGGCTTCAGGCGGTAGGTCGTCTCGGCCCCACCATCGGGGAGCACCCGCCAGCTCTCGGTTCCCACCGTCGGCAGCGCCTCGGCCAGGTAGGGGGACGACTGACCTCGTTCGTCCTTGCGGTCCAGCTCGGCGTTGAAGAGCGGAACGGTGTCGAGGACGGGCGTGGTGCTGACGAAAGGCCGGTCGGACAAGCTTGGCGGCTCGGTGCGAACGGCCAGCACGAGGGTGCGCTGGGGCGCGGCCGGGGCGACGGAGGCGCTCGTGGTGGCTCCCTGAGGGCTCGGGCGGGCGCAGCTCAGGAGCACGACGACCGCGCCCAGGGCGATACGCGGGTCTACGACGGCCATCGACAACGCCAGTCTCATGTCCATACCCCCTTCTCCGTCGTCTCGGAATCAAGGACGATCTGGCGATCGCGCGCTCAGCGCATGCGTCTCGTCATCCGCTAGCTCCCACCACTGCGTCTCAGAGTCTGACCGTAGATTACTCCGCGAGAGCGGCGCGATTCCAGCGGGGACGTTGGTGCTAGTGCGTCCGCGCCAGCACGGCCATGAAGGCCTCTTGCGGAACCTCGACGCTCCCGAGGCGCTTCATGCGCTTTTTCCCCTCGGCCTGCTTTTCGAGAAGCTTCCGCTTTCGCGTGACGTCACCGCCGTAGCATTTGGCCAGTACGTCCTTGCGGAGCGCCCGGACCGTTTCGCGGGCAATGATCTTCGATCCGACGGCCGCTTGTATCGGCACGTCGAACAACTGGCGGGGAATCATGCGTCGGAGCTGATCCACGAGGGCGCGGCCGTGGGGCTGGGCGCTATCCGCGTGGATGATCGTCGAAAGCGCGTCAACGGGCTCGCCGTTCACGAGGATGTCGAGCTTGACGAGGTCGCCTGGCCGGTCCTCGACGTGGTGGTAGTCGAGGGAGGCGAACCCCTGGGTCTGCGACTTGAGCTGGTCGTAGAAGTCGACGATCAGTTCGGCGAGGGGCATCTCGTACTGCAGGAGGACCCGCTGTTCGTCCAGGTACTCGAGTTTGGAGTAGCTGCCGCGCCGCGCCCGCACCAGTTCCATTATGGCGCCGATGTATCGGGCTGGGGAGATGATGTCGAGGTGAACCCAAGGCTCGAAAATCGCCTCGATGTGGTTCGGCGGCGGCAGCTTGGATGGGTTGTCGACGAGCAGCTCTTGGCCGTCGGTGGTCAGCACCCGATATTCCACGCTTGGCGAGGTGACCAACAGCTCCAGCCCATACTCGCGCTCGAGCCGCTCGCGCACGATCTCCAGGTGCAGCATGCCGAGAAATCCGCAGCGGAATCCGAAGCCCAGGGCAACGGAGCTTTCGGGCTCGTAGACGATCGCCGCGTCGTTCAGCCGAAGCTTGTCGAGAGCCGTGCGAAGCTCCGGGTAATTGTCGTTCGCCAACGGGTAGAGGCCGGCGAAGACCATGGGCTTGACCGGTGCGTAGCCGGGCAGCGGCTCCTCCGCGGGCCGCGTCGCGCTCATCACGGTATCGCCGACCCGCACGTCGCGCACGTCCTTCAGCCCGGTCGCGACGTAGCCGACCTCGCCGCTTTCCAGCCGGTCGAGCGGCTCCATGCCCGGTCGGAAGATGCCCACCTCGAGGGCCTCCACGTCGGCCCCTGCGGCTCGGAGCTTGAGGCGATCGTCCACATGCACCGAACCATCCACCACCCGGACGTGCGCGATGACCCCTTTGAACGGATCGTAGTGGCTGTCGAACACGAGCGCCCGAAGCGGCTGACCCGGGTCGCCCGTGGGCGGCGGGACGCGGGTCACGATTGCCTCCAGGACCGCGTCGACGCCGGTGCCCTCTTTGGCAGAGATGAACAGGATATCGGTCATCGGAAGGCCGATCACCTCTTCGATCTCCCTGGCGACACCTTGGGGGTTCGCGCCGGGCAGGTCGATCTTGTTCACCACGGGGATCAATGTCAGATCGTGCTCGAGGGCGAGGTAGACATTCGCGAGCGTCTGGGCCTCGATCCCCTGCGCGGCATCCACGACGAGGAGAGCCCCCTCGCAGGCCGCCAGGCTGCGGGAAACTTCGTAGGCGAAGTCGACGTGGCCCGGCGTATCGATGAGATTCAACTGGTACTCGGCGCCGTCCGCGGCCCTGTACCGCATGCGGACGGGCTTCAGCTTGATGGTGATGCCACGCTCGCGCTCCAGCTCCATCGCGTCCAGCACCTGCTCCGCCATGTCGCGCGGGGCGACCGTGTGGGTCAGCTCGAGAAGGCGGTCAGCGAGGGTGGACTTCCCGTGGTCGATGTGCGCGATGATGCAGAAGTTCCGAATGCGGTCCTGGCTCACAACGAAACATTGTACGGG
This sequence comes from Chloroflexota bacterium, assembly GCA_035652535.1. Lineage (NCBI taxonomy): Bacteria > Bacillati > Chloroflexota > Chloroflexota bacterium. The sequence continues at coordinate 12,543 of DASRDP010000066.1, read as the reverse complement.
TTCGCTCTTCGCCGAGGCCCCGGTGTTCCCCATTGGCGTATACTGACCGCACGACAAACGATTCGTCAGCAAGGAGACACCCTTGGCCAATAAGCGGTCCGCACTCAAGGCGCACCGCGTCTCGGAACGCAAGCGCTTGCGAAATCGATCGGTACGCTCCGCGGTGCGAACGTTCGTGAAGAACGCCCGCGCCGGTCTCGCATCCGGGTCGGCGGAGGAGGCGACCACCGCGGTCGCGAAAGCCGCCCAAGAGCTGGACAAGGCGGCGGGCAAGGGCGTGATTCACCGCAACCAGGCAGCGCGCAGGAAGAGCCGACTCATGCACCGATTGGCGGTCGCGAACAAGTTGGCCGCTGAGCGAACCGTCGTCGAGGAAGCGGCGCCCCGCCCACGGCGAGCCCGCGCGACGACGACCCGCGCCGCGACGCCGCGCGCCCCACGGGCGTCGCGCGCTGAGCCAAAGCCCGCGGAATAGCCTCCCCCACGGGCGTCGGGCGCTGAGCCAAAGCCCGCGGAATAGCCTCCCACGGGCGTCGCGCGCTGAGCCAAAGCCCGCGGAATAGCCCCCCCACGGGCGTCGCGCCTACGGGCCGAGCGTCCGCGCCTGCCGTCCTCTACGTTGACGGGCCACGCGCGTCCTGTTATTATGGGCCCAGAACACTTGTTCCCAATCTCGAAACGGGAGCCACGATGGGCGCATTGAGCGATCGGCAACAGCGGATGCTCGAATTCATACGGCAGTACGTGACCGAGCACGGGCGGCCTCCGACCGTCCGCGAGATCGGGCTCGCGGTGGGCATCAGCTCCACATCCGTCGTCGATTACAACTTGCGCGCTCTCGAGCGCGACGGCCACCTCAGGCGCGCGCGGGACCTCTCTCGGGGGATCGAGCTGCCGGACCGCGGTTCGCCGTCGGTCCGGGTGCTGGGACTCATCGCGGCGGGCCAGCCGATCGAAGCCGTCTCCGATGGGACGGACGTGGTGGAAGTACCTCAGCGATTCGTGGACCAGGGCTGTTATGCTCTTCGGGTCAAGGGAAAGTCGATGATCGACGACCACATCGACGACGGCGACGTGGTGATCGTGAAGCCGCAGGACACGGTGGACGACGGCGAGATCGCGGTCGCGCTGGTTGTCGATGGCGATTCCTTGGACGGTGAGGCGACGCTGAAACGCGTCTACCGCGAGGGCCAGCGTGTTCGGCTGCAGCCGGCAAACCCGGCGATGGACCCCATCTATGTCGACGCGGATCGACTCCGCATTCAGGGCCGTGTGGTCTCGGTAATCCGATCCATCGACTGACTTGCTATGATTGGCGCTCAGCCCCCTCTCGAGGTGAGCGGTGCGACGTTTGCGCCTCGCGCTGGCCCAGATGAACAGCACCGTCGGCGATCTCTCGGGCAATACCCGGCGGATCATCGAACGGATCGACGAAGCCCGCGCGTTCGGCGCCGACCTGGTCGCGTTTCCAGAGCTGGCCGTCACCGGATATCCGCCTGAGGACCTCCTCCTCAAACCCTCGTTCCTGCGGGAGAATGACGAGCGCATCCGCGAGATCGTTGACGCGACGATGGGGATCACGGCGGTCGTGGGCTTCGTGGACACCCGGGCCGACATCTACAATGCCGCCGCGATCGCGCACAACGGCGAGCTCGCCGCCGTTCACCACAAAGTTTTTCTCCCCAATTACGGCGTCTTCGACGAAAATCGTTACTTTCGCGCCGGACGATCGGCGCCGGTCATCCACTTGGGCGAGACGCTGATCGGCGTCAACATCTGCGAGGACATCTGGTACCCGACGGGCCCTGTCTCCGCGCAGGCGGCAGCCGATGCCGAAATCATCCTGAACATCAACGCGTCGCCCTTCCATGCCGAAAAGGGGAAAGCCCGCCACCACATGCTGTGGACCCGCGCGTTCGACAACCTCGCGATCGTCGCCTACGTCAACATGGTAGGTGGCCAGGACGAGCTGGTTTTCGATGGTCACAGTCTCGTCTTCGATCAGAACGGGGGGCTGCTCGCCGAGGGAAGCCAGTTTCGCGAAGAGCTGATCTTCGTGGACCTCGAGGTGGAGTCGGTCTTCCGCCAGCGCCTCCACGATCCGCGGCGGCGGCAGGTCCGGGCTCGCCCTCAAGACGGCGAAGACTCCGTGGAACGAGTCATCCTATCCGGCCGCGACGACAGCGGCGAGAAGCCACCGATCCCCCCCCGCAAGCCGCTGCAGTTTGGGCGAGTTGGGGAAGTGTACGAGGCGCTCGTCCTCGGCATTCGCGACTATGTGCGAAAGAACGGGTTCGAAAGCGTGCTCGTCGGTCTCTCGGGCGGAATCGACTCGAGTCTGACGGCGGCGCTCGCCGTCGATGCGCTCGGCCCAGATCGGGTGGTGGGCGTCTCGATGCCGTCCCGCTACTCTTCGGAGGGGAGCAAGACCGACGCCGAAGCGCTGGCTCGGCGGCTGGGCATTCGATACCTCGTCGTGCCGATAGAGGAGGCGTTCAGCGCGTCCCTCTCGATGCTGGGCGACGCATTGGCCGGAACCGAGCCCGGAGTCGCCGAGGAGAACCTGCAGGCCCGAATACGGGGCAACATCCTGATGACCCTGTCGAACAAGTTCGGCCACCTCGTCCTTTCGACGGGCAACAAGAGCGAGATGGCCACCGGCTACGGGACACTTTACGGCGACATGGCGGGTGGCCTCGCCGTCATCAAAGACGTGTTGAAGACGCGGGTGTACGAGCTTGCCCGGTATCGAAACGAGCAAGCGACCGAGCCAGTCATTCCGGCATCGGTCATGACGAAACCGCCGAGCGCCGAGCTGCGCCCCGGCCAGCTCGACGTCGATTCGCTGCCGGAATACGACGTCCTCGATCCTATCCTCCAGCTGTACGTGGAGGACGACCGCAGCTACGAGGAGATCGTGAGCCGGGGTTTCGATCCAGCGGTCGTCGCGCGAGTCATTGCGCTGGTCGACCGAAGCGAGTACAAGCGGCGCCAAGCGGCGCCGGGGATCAAGGTCAGCACGCGCGCCTTTGGCCGCGACCGTCGCTTGCCCATCACGAACCGGTTCCGCGAATACTGATCGTCCGGCATTGTGCAGATCATCTAAAAGCATCCGGGAGGCTTTTAGATGAATATGCCATGGTGCGCCGCCCGGCACGATGGTATCCTCTGGCCGCTACCTGAGAGCCGACGCGAGCCGGCTCGAGAGCGAGAGGAGGGGCGCAGCCCGTGATTGCGGATAAAGGATCCGTCGCCGCTGTTCGCGTCAATCAGAGCGCGGCACAGCAGACCATCGAGCTTGCCAAAGAGGCAGGCGTCAAAATCGTCGATCTGAAGTTCGTCGACCTGCCGGGGATCTGGCAGCACTTCTCGATCCCTGTGAGCGATCTGAATATGGATCTTTTTAATGAAGGGATTGGGTTCGACGGCTCCAGCATCCGGGGGTTCCAGAAGATCCACGAAAGCGACATGCTCCTCTTCCCGGATCCCGAGACAGCATTCGTCGACCCTGTGCTCAAGGTTCCCACGCTGAGCGTGATCTGCGACGTCGCGGATCCCATCACCCGCACCTACTATGCGCGCGATCCGCGCTTCATCGCCCGAAAGGCCGAGCAGCACCTGATCGACACCGGCGTCGCGACTACGAGCTACTGGGGACCGGAGATCGAGTTCTACATCTTCAACTCGCTTCGATACGATCAGGGCCCCAACTTTGGATACTACGAGATCGACTCCGAGGAGGGGATCTGGAACAGCGGGAAGACGTCCGGATTGCCGCTGCAGGGCGCGGACGGCTCCTGGGCGCCGAATGGCCACCCGAATCTGGGCTACCGGCCCCGGTTCAAGGAAGGTTACTTCCCCGTCCCGCCCACGGATAAGTTCCAGGATCTGCGGTCGCAGATCATCCTGAAGCTCATCGAATCGGGGATCACCATCGAGGTCCACCACCATGAGGTGGGGACCGCTGGCCAGGCTGAGATCGACATGCGCTTCACGACGTTGACGGCAATGGCCGATCAAGTCCTGAAGTACAAGTACATCGTTCGCAACGTCTGCTACGAGAACGGCTACGTGGCGAACTTCATGCCCAAGCCGCTCTTCCAGGATAACGGCTCCGGCATGCACACACACCAGAGCCTCTGGAGAGACGGGACGAACCTGTTCTACGACAAGGATGGCTACGCGCTCCTCTCCGAAACGGCTCGGCACTACATCGGTGGGCTGCTGAAGCACGCCGCCTCGATCCTGGGGTTCGCGGCGCCGACCACGAACTCATACCGGCGCCTGGTACCAGGCTACGAAGCGCCGGTCAAGCTGGCCTATTCCCAGCGGAACCGATCGGCGTGCGTGCGAATTCCGACTTATTCGGCGAGCCCGTCGGCCCGGCGCCTCGAGCTGCGCTGCCCGGACCCGAGCTGCAACCCGTATCTGGCGTTCTCCGCGATGCTGATGGCCGGGCTCGACGGAATCGCGAATAAAATCGAGCCCCCCGCGCCGGTCGACGACGACATCTACGAGCTTCCGCCCGAGGAGTCCCAGAAGGTCCGAAACACGCCGGGCTCCCTGGACGAGGCCCTCAGCGCGCTCGAGGAGGACCATCAGTACCTCCTCGCCGGCGGCGTCTTCACCGAAGACCTCGTTCGCACGTGGATCGATTACAAGCGTGAACGTGAAGTCGATCCGATTCGGCTCCGACCGCATCCCTGGGAGTTCCACCTGTACTCGGACATCTAACCCGAGCCACTGCTCGCGACGCGCAAAGGGTCCCGCGCCGAAAATCGGCGCGGGACCCTTGCTTCTATTGTCCTCTTGGTGCGTCTGCAGCGATTCCCACAATGGACGCGATTGCGAGCTCGACGGCAACGCGAGGGTCTTTCCGCCCGGTCTTGATCTCCACATCCGTCTCGTGCAGGCGGCGATAGATCCCCAGCAGCTCGGTGAGGGACCGCCGTGCGGCCTGGCGCTCGATCTTTTGGAGCGCGTACGGATTGGTCGACAGTCCGTACGTCGCGGCTTCGCGCGACGGAAGGCGCTGGCGCCGCAGCTCCTTCATGACGATGAGCCGCCGAATGACGCCGGTGATCTGGGCAAAGATCTCGGCCGGGTCCGCACCGCGATTCATCAACTCGCGCGCAGCGGCGAGGGCCGCGCCCGGACGCTTCTCCGCAACGGCGTCGTGGAGCGTGAACACGCTCGGCCCGCCTCCTGAGACGAGCTGATGCACGTCCGCGTCGGAGATCTCCGCGCCTGGCTCCGCGTACGTCGTAAGTTTGACGATCTCCTGGTCCAGGGCGCGCAGGTCGGACCCCACGAGCTGTGCGAGGTCGTGCGCGGCCCGCGCCGAGATTCGCGCCCCGTACGTCCGCGCGCGACTTCCGATCCATCCGGGCACGGCGTCGTCGCGCAGAATCGCAAACTCGCGCTTGACGGCGTCCGGCCGCGCGGATTCGAGCGGCGCTACAGCTTGGGGGTCATCTTCCACCACCACCAGGTGCGTCGACGCCGGTAAGGCGGGAACGTACGCGGCGAGCTGCTCCGCCGGCCCCGCGCTTTCGGCGTCCGGCGCGGGCATCTTGACCCGCGACCGTCCGCGCCTGCCACCACCCACGTTCAGCAAAGCGCGGGCGATGACCATCCGTTTTTCGCAGAGAAACGGGGAGGCGGAGCACGTGGCGATGACGTCGGCGATAGGCGCGCCGGGGCCGAACTCGTCGATGTTGTGCTCGCCCAGAGAGAGGGCGCGCATGCGCGCCTTCAATTGGGCGACGAATTCTTCACGGAGAAACTCGTTTTTGCCGACGGCTAGGTAGAGGATGGATGGCCTCGCCTGGAGGACCTTTGATCTCGCTCGAGGCGCGAGGGGCAGCTAGCTTGCGGCGGGCGCGCCGGCTTCGCCCTCGGATTTCATCCGAAGGTTCCCGTCGAAGTATGCTCCCTCCTGCATCACGAGGGTCGCGGCGTTGATGGTTCCGGTCACGCGACCGGATGGCCGAATCTCGACGCGACCCGAACAGTTCAACTCACCGGTCACTTCGCCCGCAACCATGATGCTGGCGGCGCTCACCTTTGCCGACACCTTTGCATTTTCCTCGATGAAGACCGATTGGGCGCAATCGATCTCGCCCTGCGCGGTACCGCGGATCCGAATGCTGCTGTTCGACCGGTAGGTGCCGTCGAAAAAGGTATGCTCGCCAATGGTGCTCTCGACGTCTTCGCTGCCGCCCGAGATCTGCGCCGCCGCCGCGTTCCCCGGTGCACGCGCGACCGTGAGGTTGGTGTCAGAGGTTGGCGGGCGGGAAGCCGGGCTCATCGGAGGCTGCGACGCGCCCGCCACTTCAGCGGGCGCCGATGCCTCTCCGTTGCTGGACTCGGTGGCGGTGTTGCTCACCGCTTCGGGAGGCTCAGTTTTCTCTTTGTCTTTGACAGTGAAGGCCTTCGAAAAACGGGTCCATTCAGACTCTTCACCGCGTTTGAACATGACCTACCTCCGTGAAACGGGAACGAACTGCGGCCAGTATAGCCCACGACCGGGGTGGCGGCAACGAAGTTCGCCGCGATTTCACGCCTGATTTCGATAGTCAATCAGCCGAACGAAAGGCGGCCCGTGGCGGGTATCACCTCGATCCAGGTAGTCCCGGCGTTTAGCGTGAGCGGGGTGCCATCCAGGGTCTTATAGGTCGTCGAGGAGTCGAACGAGTCCTTCGTCCACGTCCCCTCGACGGCTACGCCATCCACAAGCGCGACGAGGCGGCCGCTCCCGACCTGGGCGAATTGCAGTCGTCCCGCCGAATCTCCGGGTATCAACCAGGAATCGACCCACGCGATGAGCACGTTCGAGGCGCGAAGCTGTTCGCCCGACTGCGCATCGAGATGAGGAGCGCCATTCATCGATCGGAGATATTCGTTCGACACTGGGTCGTAGGACCATGATGCGGTGTAGTCTGCGCGGCCGAAGGAGATGGTCGCCTCGCCTTCCAGGTCGCCTGCCTTTTTCAGGCTATTGCCCTTGTACAGGAGGCCGCTGAACGTCCCGGCCTCCTCGGCTTTGGCACCCAACGCGGCGCGCGCGCCGCCCACGCTGGTGTAGGCGTTGTGAGGCGCGGCCCGATCTTTCGTTCGCCAGAACCCCGGGTGTCCTCGAGCCTCGTCGAGATCCGGCGTCTGAGTGGCGGCCAGCGCGGCGAAGCCCTGAGGGCTGGCGCCGATGTGGACCAGAGGCGCGCGATACTCGTGGGCCCACTCGACGAAGTAGTCGCGGGCGGAGCGTACGGGGCCGACGACGTCCGGCTCCTGGGTGGCGAAGATGGCCAGAAACCGCGTAATGCCACCCTCCGCGAGCGCCTCATACACGACGTCCGCGCGATCGAGGCCGGATTGGGGACGCGCATGCTCCTCATTTTCAACGACAACGGCCAGCGGCGAAATAGAGTCGCCGTCGGCTACATCTGGCCACGGCCGCTGGAGGTCGACTTCGAGGGTTCGGCGCTCGTTGGGACCAAGCTCGACCATGCGCTGCCACGGGCGGTACCCATCGGCCTCGATGCGAATCACCCGCTGCCCGGGCTCCAGCTCAATCTCTGCCTCTGGCCCGCCGCGCGGCGTGCCGTCGACGAGGACGGCCGCTGCGGGCACCTGGGTCGAGATTGTGAGTCGCGCTGGGAGTGGTCCCATCGCGACTCGCTGGGTTGCAGTGGCGCCCGGAGCGATCCGCACGGCTCCGTTCCAGTCGGCGTAATCGTCGAGCGATAGCTGGAGGTGGTGGACGCCAGCGGCCACATTGTCGATGGTGATGGGCGTTTGGCCAACGTCCTCGCTATCGAGCACGGCCGCGGCACCGGGTGGGTCAGTCTCGAGAACGAGCGTGCCGGGAAACGCGACGAGCGATGCGAAGAGCTGCGTCGTATTGCGCGGATGGAGCTGCGCATCGGTTTCCCACGGGGCGTGGCCCGGCGCGATCACGCGCACGTGCCAGGTGGCGCTTCCCATGGTGTTGAGGAGAAGGGGGGTCCGGCCAACGTGGTTTCCATCTGCGAACACGTCGGCGCCCGGCGGGTTCGAATCGACCCGCAGCGTCGCCATGGTCGACCAGGCGATGACGCCGACGGCGCCAGCCAGCATCGTCAGCGCCGTCGCGGCCAGCGCTGCGCGGCGGATGAGGCTGTCTGGGAGCGCTGCGAGGGTGAGTCGGGTGGTGCCGATGCGCGGCGCCATCTGATCCGACGTAGCAGCATCCTTATGGTCAGAGTTCGGGCGAGGGTTTGTAACACGTTGTGGTCAAAGCTGCAACGATTTGTCGCAAAGAGCGATGATTTTGTGACATCGTCCGACGGCGCCGTCCCGGCGTTCTTGACAGCTCGGCGCGCAACTCGACAGAATCTGGCGAATTTCGGACCACGGCCCACGGCAGTCCGAGTCACCTGCCGAGGGACCTGGTGGGCGATGCCATGAGGACCCTCGAGTGACAGATCGGCAGGCGACGCCATGGCGTCCGTATGTTGAACGGGACGTGCATGTGCTCCTGAGACACGGTGAGATCACGAGCTGCGAGCATATCCCCTGGGGCTCGAACTACACGTTTTGCGTCGGCCTCTCCTTCGAGGGGTTGAGCGGACTCGGCGTGTACAAGCCGCGGCGCGGAGAGCGGCCGCTGTGGGATTTCCCAGACGGGACCCTGTATCGACGCGAGTACGCCGCGTTCCTGGTGAGCCGAGCTATCGGCTGGCCGTTCGTCCCACCAACCGTCATCCGCGACGGCCCCCATGGCGTGGGCACCGTTCAGCTCTTCATTGAGTCCCAGCCTCCGGGCTCGATCAGGGAACTTCAGCGCACGGACGATCTCGATCTCGCCCGCGTCGCCGCATTCGACATCATCGCCAACAATGCTGACCGCAAGGCCGGCCATTTGCTGCGCGACCCGGGCGGTCGCCTGTGGGCCATCGATCATGGTTTATGCTTCAACGTTCCACCGAAGGTTCGCACGGTGCTCTTGCATTTCTGCGGCGAGCCGGTTCCGGCGGCGGTGCTCGGCGAGCTGAGGGAGTTTCGTGAGGATTCGGCGCGCGTCGATGGATTGACAGCCGCCCTGGCGCCGGTGATCGATCCGGATGAGACGGCGCTGCTCTACCGGCGCATTGATGCCATCGTCGAGGCCGGCTGCTACCCAACCCTCAGTGGGTACCGCAACGTCCCGTGGCCGCCGTTCTGACGCGACGCGTCGTCACGATTCTCTCACAGGGGATCTCGCGCCCGCTCGCCATCGGTCGGGCCCGATGAGCCGCCCGCGTACAATATCGCCTCGTGCACTCTGGAACGACCCGCGTGCCGGGGGCTATTCCCGCGCATTCGGCGCGGCATGCATCCGCACCGGCGCGGATGATCGCGCTGATCGCCCTGGTGTCCGCTACGCTGAGCGCGCATCCCCTCCCGGCGGATGCGCTGCGCCACGCGGAGCCGCCGGCGGCGATCGAGCTGGGCGCCCACGATCTTCTCGGCTCCGAGCGTGACGGCGTCGTGGTCGTCGATGGCGAGGACCTTACCATCGCCGGTATCGGGGCTCCGGACGACCAAGCGCCGGTCCGCGCCGCTGGCATCGCGGATTCGAAGATCGTCCCTCTCGATGCCCCTCGCTCGATCGAACGGGTGGAGGTGGACGCGGAGACGCCAGCCGACGCAAGCCTGACTGTCTGGGTACGGGGGCGCACGGGCCGCGGCTGGTCCGAGTGGCGCGAGTCCGACGCGGTGGACGAGCTTGATGACTGCTGCTCAACGGTTCAGGCGCGCGTTGAGCTGCGCGCGGCGCCGGGTGGCGACGCGCCGCGGGTTCGGTCCGTGCGCGTCGTGCTCGGGTCGAGGCTCGTCCGGTCCGCGCAAGTCGCGCCGCCAGCGCCGCCCACCGCTACGGTGTGGGCCACGCGGATCGGCATGGTTGGACACACCACGGCGAATGGCCACGTCATCACGGACCGCGACCGGTTCGTTGCGCTTCCGTCGAAGCGCGCGCTCAGCGCATTGGGATCGGCCGATTATTCGGTGCAGATCACATACCGCGGCAGGTCGGTCATTGCCCCGGTTTGGGACGTTGGTCCGTGGAACCAAAACGACGACTACTGGAATGAGCCGCGCGAGCGGTTCGCGGATCTTCCCAGGTGGACCTCCGAGGCCGAGGCCGCCTTCTTTGCCGGCTACAACGGCGGGCGCGATGGCTCCGGGCGATTCGTCGTACTCCCGAACTCCATCGACCTTGCCGACGGGAGCTATTGGGACGATCTAGGCATGACCCGCAACGATTGGGTGGACGTGACGTTCCTCTGGCTCAATGCGCCATCCCCTCCCCGTCGCTCGACGCCGGTTGTGACCCCGAAGCTCATCCCTGGTACGACCGGGAGCGCGGCCGCGACGCCGTCGACCCGCGCCGTCGGCTACACGCCGCCTTCCACCGCCTTGACGGCGTTTCTCCCCCTCGTCATGTGCGATCCGGACAATTGGACGACCTCCTGGACCATCCAGAATTCGTCGTCGGTCGCCGTCTCCGGATCGGTCGAGGTGTATTCGTCGGCCGGTGCGCTGTCGGCACGCGTGCCATTCGCGCTCCCCGGCTGGGGGTCAGCCACGACCTCGACGGCCGATGTGGGCCTCGCTCCCGGATTCGCGGGGAGCGCCATTGTGAACGCGTCGGGGCCCGTCGCGACCGTCGTGTCTGAAGAGCGATCGGGTGGGGGCCGGTTGGTGTACGCCGCAGCCACGACGCCCGCGCCAACCCTGTACGCGCCGATGATCTTCAAAGGCCGCGGTGGGTGGGACTCCGGGATCCAGGTCCAAAACCTGGGGAATTCTGCAGCCGCGGTTCGCGTCACGTACGTCTCCACGGGCGGTGGCGCCTGGGACGAATCGGCGTCCATCCCCGCGTCTGGGGCTCGCGCCTTCTATCAGCCGGCGAACGCGTCGCTTCCCTCCGGTCTCGTTGGCGCCGCCGTCGTGCAGTCGATGAGTGGGCAGCCCCTCGCGGCCGTCGTCAACGCGACCAATGGGAATGGCGCGGGGCTTGCGTACGCGCTGGAGAGCGGGGCAGCGGACACGCTGTACGCCCCGGTGGTGTACAAGCGCTACAACGGGTGGGACTCGGGAATCCAGCTCTTCAATCTCAATCCCTCGCCGACGATCGCCACGATCCTCTATCAGCAGTCGGCCGGCCCCCCGATCACGGACGCGGTCACTGTCCCGGGAAGCGGGGCGACCAGCGTTTACCAGCCATCGGAGCCACAGCTTCCCGACGGCTTTGTCGGCTCGGCGCGCATTGTCGGGGGTCCGGGGGCCCGGCTTGTGGGCATTGCGAGCGAGGTGCGATCGGCGGCGACCGCGGCCATGGGGTACGTGCTGGGCCAACCCCAATCCACGCTGGTCGCGGCCCCCCTCGTCACGAAGTCAATCAACGGCTGGAACACGGGAATCCAGGTCCAGAATCCAACCCAAAGTCCCGCTCCGGTTACCGCCGATTTCTACGATGAAAGCGGCGCGCTAATGTCCGAGCTGCAGGACGTCGTGGACGCGGGTCGGACCCGGACCTTCTACACGCCGGCTCTGGCGGACTTGCCCAAAGAGTTCCGGGGCTCCGCGGTGATCCAATCGACCTCCGGGGTACCACTCGCGGTCGTCGTGAACCAAACGTCGGAATAGGCGGCACCTCAGGAGGAGCCAGGCGCCGGATCCAGGCGAAACCAGAAGAATGTGTGGGGACCGAGGCTCAAGAAATACGGCGCCTCGCTGATCGGCGGAAACGGGATCTCGCCGATCAGCTCGACGGGCGTCCTGCCGAGAAAGTCGCGCAGATCGAGGCTTACGGGCTGGACGTACCGGGACAGATTCACCACGCAGAGAATCGTGTGGGTCTCGTCACTGCGCACGTAGGCCAGGACTTTCATGTTAGACGGGTGCAGCGCCTCGTAGGTTCCCCGCCCGAAGACCGGGTACTTCTTTCGGACCGCGATGAGCCGTCGCATCCAGTTCAGGAGCGAGGTCGGCGTGCGCATCTGCGCTTCGACGTTGACCGCCTCGTAGTGGTAGACGGGATCAAAGCTCACCGGGCTAAACAGCTGGGCCGGGTCCGCGCGAGAGAACCCCGCATTTCGGTCACTCGACCATTGCATCGGGGTCCGAACGCCTCGGCGGTCGCCGAGGTAAACATTGTCGCCCATGCCAATCTCGTCGCCGTAGTAGATGACGGGCGACCCGGGCATGGAGAAGAGCAAGCTGTTCAGCAGCTCGATCTGCCGGCGACCGTTATCCATCAGGGGCGCCAGACGGCGCCGAATCCCCAGGTTCAGCCGCATGACCGGGTCGCGGGCGTATTCGAGATACATGTAGTCGCGATCGGCGTCGGTGACCATCTCGAGGGTCAATTCGTCGTGGTTGCGCAAAAAGAGCCCCCACTGGGTCGATTCCGGAATATCGGGCGTCTGCGCAAGGATTTCGGTGATGGGAGTCCGGTCCTCCCGGCGGAGCGCCATGAAGAGGCGCGGCATGAGCGGAAAGTGAAACGCCATGTGA
>DASRDP010000065.1 GCA_035652535.1 Chloroflexota bacterium | reverse complement strand
CCTGTTCCCCGGGCTGTACGCCACCGCCGGCGTGTACGACGACCCGACAGCCATGGAGAACTTCACGGCGGACCAGTGTCCCCGCGCTGACGCGCGGTTCGTCGGGAAGAACGTGGGCTGCTGGATCAATACCGAGTACGATCGCCTGGTGCAAGTCGCCACCACGAGCCTCGACGACCGAGAGCGCACCAACGCGTTCCTCCATGCCCACCGGTTGTTGATGGACGACGTGGCCATCGTTACTCTGACCTACGTCACGGAGAATATCGCGTCGCGCGCGGGCCTCGCCGGGCCCGGCCCTCGCTCCCCCGCCCAAAAAGGCAACACGTGGGACGTTCACACGTGGCGATGGACGCGCGCGTGACGACCATCCGGAGGAGTTCGGTGGACTATCCACACCTGACTACCGCGATCACCCTCGCCGCTTTGGCCACATCGCTCGGACTCAGCGCCTGCCAGAGCCCACAACCCAGTCGCCCAGAGGGGACCGCGCCCGCGGACGCCCACGCGGGACAGCACACCCTCGTGATCGTCGCCAACCAGGTCCCCACCGACTTCGCCGCGAAGGGGCTGGCCGGCGGCACCGGCGCCGCGACCGGCGTAGCCGAAAACGTCGCCGGCACGATATTCAACGCGACGCTCGCCATCGCCGACGACCGCGGCCGAGTCTCGCCCTATCTCGCCTCCGCGCTCCCGAAGCTCAATACCGACTCGTGGAAGCTGTTCCCCGACGGTTCGATGGAGACGACCTACACGCTGAAACCCAACCTGACCTGGCACGACGGCCAGCCGTTGACGGCGGAGGACTTCGTCTTCGCGTGGGAGGTCTACGCCACTCCCGCGTACGGCGTCGACCGCAGCATCCCGATCCGCTTCATGTCCCAGGTGCTCGCCCCCGACCCATCCACCGTGGTTATCCGCTGGAGTGAGCGATATGCCGATGCCGGTCGACTGACAGACGAGCTCCCACCCTTGCCGCGGCACATCCTCGAGGCCCAGCACCGCCAGAGCGTCGAGGGCTCCGAGGCGTCGCTGCCCAACAGTCCGTTCTGGAACACCAACTACGTGGGCGCCGGTCCCTACAAGGTGGACAGCTACGACCCGGCCGTCTCCATCGAGGCCTCCGCCTTCGACGCCCACATCCTCGGGCGACCGAAGATCAATCGGGTCAGCATCCGGGGCATTCCGGACGTGAACGCCGCCCTGGCAGCGACCATCGCCGGCGATGTGGACTTCGCCGCCGACCTGTTCCGCGCCGAGGAGGGGCTGATTCTGGAGCGCGACTGGGTCTCGCGAGGAGCGGGCGTCGTCCTGTGGGAGGCGCTCGGCTCACGCACCCTCAATTTCCAGTTCAATCCCGAGTTCGCCTCCCCGCCGGAGATCGCTACCGACGTTCGGGTCCGGCAGGCCATTGCCCATGCCATCGACAAGAAGGAGTCGTACGACGTGGTGACGGGCGGCCATGGACTCCTCGCCGATGCGCGCACCCATCCGGGCGAGGAATATTACCCACAGGTAGACCGCGAGATCACCAAATACCCCTACGATCCTCGTCGGGCCGAGCAGCTCATGATCGAGGCCGGCTACACGCGCGGCTCCGGCGGCGGGTGGCTGACCCCACGCGGGACGGGCGCAGAGCTGCCCGTCTGGTTCACCGGCGGCGCTTCCCTCTTCGAGCAGGAAAACTCGATTATCGTCGCCCAGCTCAAGCAATTCGGGTTCGACGCGGTGTCAAAGCGATTCCCCTCCAGCGGGACGCGCGAGGATCGCGCCAAGCTGCCCGGCATGCTGGCCGTGGGATCGAACTTGATCACCCAGTACCACACCGATGAGATCCCGAACGCCGCCAACCGCTGGTCGGGCGGCAACCGAGGGAACTACTCGAACCCCGAGCTGGACGGCCTCATCGACCGCTCCCTCGAGGAGGTCAACCCCGATCAGCTCCTTCGGCTCACAATTCAGATGGAGAAGATCGTGAGCGCGGATCTTCCCGGCATCTTCCTCTACTGGCACTCCCGCGCATGGGCGCACGTCGCGAGCCTCAAGGGCCCGAAGATCCGCACGTCCCTCAAAGGCGGAAGTCCACTGCGCAACATCCACGAGTGGGAGTGGACGCAGTAGCGGCTCCAATCACGACTTGGTCCACTCCGCCACGTTCCAGAATTCCAGGGTCTCGGTCGTCCCCGCCGCCGGACCCTTCAACGACGCCACAAACCCGATCGGGCTGATGTTGAAGTAGAGCGGCAGCGACGGCACTTCGTCGCTGATGATCTTCATCATGCTCACGATGTCCTGGTTGCGCTGCGAGCGGTCCAGCGTCGAGTTGAATGCCTGCCACAGGCGATCGACCTCGGGGTTCACCCACCCGTTGCGGTCGTTCCCCGCCCAGCGGTTCGCCGCCGTCCCGATCTCGCCCGAGTAGAAGATGTTGAGGGCCGATTCATACACGCCCGTGGAAGTGATGTACAGGTCCGGGAACGTGTTGCGCACCTCGTTGTTCCGCACCTGGACCGCGGCGAGGAGCACCGGCTGGATGTCGATTCCAATCCGGGCCCAGCCATCCTGGATGATGCTCATCTCCCGATCGAATTGCGCGCCGGAGTCGGTCTGGACGGTTGGGCGAAACCGCTCGCCCGACGCGCTCACGAACGTGCCGCTGGCGTCCTTCGAATAGCCCGCCTCGTTCATGAGCTGTTCGGTTCGGGTCGGGTCGAATGGATAGCGCGTGATGGCTCGCTGCACATCGTCGTAATACGGGAGCCCGGGCGGCACGAACGACTCCGCCATCAACCCCTGGTTTTCAAACAGCGCGTCGTTGAGGGCCTGGCGATCGATCGCGTGCATCAGGGCGCGCCGGACGCGCACGTCGGAGAGCGCACGAGTCTTCAGAAAGTCCGACCGGAACTGGACGAGGATCTGGTGGCGGGTGCCCGGCCGCATCAGGACCGTCCCGCCCCGATTGTCCGGGCCCCACTGCCGCTGCAGCTCAATGGCATGTTCGAATCGGAGCGCATTGTCGGTCGCGATGTCGGCGGAGCCCGCGAGCAGGTTCGTCATCGCCGTGTTTTCGTCCGGAATGAACCGAACGACCAGGCGATCGATTTTGGGCCGACCGAGCGCGTGACCATCGAACGCGCTGCCCTCGATGGACGTCCCCTGCGTCCATTCGACCAGCTTGAACGGCCCCGCGCCCACGTAGTCCGTCGTCCAGAACGAGCTGCCCATCAGCACGTCCTGATCGGTCGGGTCCTGGAGGAAGGCATCCAGCGCGCTGCTGAGGATGTGGCGGGGCAGCGGGTCGAGGTCGCCATCGGAAAGGGAGCCGGCCCCCGGATACAGGCTGCGCCAGCGAATCACGACGGTTCGCGGGTCCGGCGCCTCCACCGACTCGATCTGGTCTTGCGGCTTGCTGATAAACCCCCCGATCCCGGGCGCCGTGTACACGTGGTAGGCAAAGACGAAATCATCCGCGGTCAGCGGCGAGCCGTCGTGCCACGTGAGGTTTGGCTTCAGTCGGTACGTTGTCTCCATGTGGTTGTCGGGCGTCACCTGCCACGAGTCGGTGTTGACCTGGGGGAGACTCGCCGCGAGGTATGGCTGCGGGGATCCGGTGCCGTCGATCAGGGACAGGGCCGCGTTGAACTCGCGCTTCGTCGCGCTCGATGGTCCCCCCGCCACGACCTTCGCGCCCAGGTCGGACACCTCGTAGCGCACCACCAGCGTGAGGGTCAATCCCCGTCCTCCGCTCGGCGCACCGCCCTCTCCACCTCCGCCGGCCGCCCCTCGCGGCGCGGGCGCCGCCGGCGCGCAGGCGGCCAGATAGATCGTGAGGGCGGCCAGCACTGGCGCTATTCGTGGTCCTCGCATGGGTCCTCCCGAATTCGCATGCTCTCTCCACAGGGATGTGACGACCGGTTCTTTGCGTGATCATACCGCCCGCTCTTCCGTCACCGTTGTCCAGCGCCCGATTGACGCGCCAGCCCCGTCGCGCCTACGATCCGGTGCAAGGCCCACGAACGCGGAGGTGGGGAACGCCGAGCGCCCCGCACGAGTCCAGCATCGCCGCCCAGCTCGCCGCCTTCTGCGCCGAGCTGCGCTTCGCCGACCTACCGCGCGCGCCTGTCGAGCGCGCCAAGGAGCTGCTCCTCGACTTTCTCGGCGTCTGTTTTCGGGGCATGGACACCGAGTCGAGCCAGGCCGCCGTGAGGTCGATTCGGGCGCTCTCGCCCCCCGGCGCCGCCTCCATCCTCGGCGACCCGACGGGCGCGCCGGCCGCCTGGGCAGCCCTGGCCAATGGTACGGCGGCCCACGCCCTCGAGATGGACGACGTCACCGCGCGCTCTTCTCTGCATCCGGGCGTGGCCGTCTTCCCGGCTGCGCTCGCGCTGAGCGAGGAGCTCGGGTCACGCGCCGAAGACCTCCTGGTCGCGGTGGCGGCCGGCTACGAAGTGACTATGCGCGTGGGAAATGCCCTCAACGCGGCATCCGCATATCGACGCGGCTTTCACCCCACCGGGGTCGCTGGCGCATTCGGGGCCGCCGCGGCCTCCGCGACGCTGCTGCGCCTCGACGCGGAGCGCACCGCGCATGCCCTCGGGGTCGCGGGAACGATGGCGGCGGGGTCGCTCGAGTACCTGAGCGACGGCTCGTGGACCAAGCGGCTCAACGCCGGATGGGCCGCCCACTGCGGTGTCGTCGCAGCGCGGCTCGCGGCGGCCGGATTTACCGGCCCATCCACCGCCATCGAAGGGCCGCTCGGCCTGCTCCGAGGACACTCCGACTCCCCGCTCGCGGCCGAGGCGACCGCCGGTCTCGGTGCCGAGCTTCAACTGATGCGCGTCTCGATCAAGCCCTACGCCTGCTGTCGCTACAACCACGGCCTGATCGACTGCGTCCTCCAGATCCGGCGCGGGCATGAGATCGCACTCGAAGACGTGGAGGAGATCCGCCTGGGCGTCTTGAGTGGCGGCGCCCTCCTGGTGGCCGAGCCCATCGAGCAGAAGCGGGCCCCGCGCAACGTCGTCGACGCGCAGTTCAGCGCTGCCTTTGCCGCCGCGATCGCGCTCGCTCGCGGCGGGGCGGGCTACCGCGATTACTGTCTGGCCGCGGTGGACGATCCCGTCATCCGAGGCCTGATGCAAAAGGTCTCCTGCTACCGGGACGCGAAGCTCGACGCGGCGTATCCCGACCACTGGCCCGCCGCGGTGATGATTCGCCTCCGGGACGGCACAACGCTCGAAGCTCGACAGCCAGACCCGCTCGGCTCGCCGGAGAATCCCGTCGATCGCGCGGGTCTGGAAGAGAAGTTCGGCCAGCTCGTCGATCGCCCGTTCGCGCCCGAAGTAGCCCGCCAGGTGTGGTCCCTGCCCGAGGGCTCCGTCGACGCGATCCTGCGCCCGTTCATACCTGCGTCCGAGGTGGGCTCGTCGAGCTGACCCTCGTTTGCGAGCGCGGGGCGTCCGGCGCAGGGCCCAGGGCTCGACCCCGCGTCCGCGTCCTATAATGGGCGCCAGATTCGAGCAGGAGGGTGAATGTTGCGAATCGACTTCGTTCGGCAGGCGCTTCGGGCTCGCGTCGCCCATCTCGCATCCCTTGCCATCGCGTCGGCGCTTCTGACCGCGATCCCCCCACAGTCCGGGAGCGCGCGCGCCCAGGAAGCGCCACCCCTTCCCGACCCCGTCCCGGTGACCCTCGACGCATCGACGACCGCGTATCTCGTGCTCGATATGAACGACCGCGTGTGCCTTCAGTACCCGGCGTGTGTCGACTCAATCGGCACGGTGGCGCGGTTCCTCGATCGCGCCAGGGAGGCGGGGGCGCTCGTCGTGTACTCCACGACAACCGGCGGCAACGTCTTGCCAGAGGTGGCTCCCCGCGAGGGAGAACCGGTCGTCACGGGCCGGTCCGACAAGTTCTACCAGACGGATCTCGCGGACATCCTCGCCTCGCACGGCATCCAGACGGCCGTGCTCGTCGGCGTATCCGCCAACGGAGCGGTCCTCTACACCAGCTTCCAGGCGAACCTTCGGGGATACACGGTCGTCGTCGCCCAGGACGGGATTTCGTCACCCGACGACTTCACGACGTACGTCGCCCAATACCAGCTCCTTCACGAGCCGGGCTTTGCAAACGCGGACAACACCCCCCTTGCCGAGGCCCGCGTCACGCTGAGCCGAACGGACCTCATCTCGTTCCGCTGATGGCGTGGGATGGAATGGCCATCCTGGCGGCGCAGCCCGAAGGATCTCGTCTGAGAGCGATGCTTCGCTGCCGTCAGCGTGACACACCTTCAGCGCCGCTGAGCAGGGCACCGACTAGCGCGGGGATTCTTCCTTGAGGTAAAAGCCCAGCTTCGATTTGGCCGGCCAATCGTCGATGGAGAACAGGACTACGTCCTGACGGGTCGTGTTCTCGTGGCTGTGCCACGCCCATGGTGGGATGGCGAAGATATCGCCCTTGTGCCACTCGAGTCGCTCGCCGTCAATGATGGTCAGGCCCTCGCCCTCGAAGACGTGATAGAAGACGTTGCTGTTGTGCCGATGGCTCAGTGTCTTCTGATGAGGGGTCAGGAGCTGGACGTGCCAGGCCATCGTCGGGAGCGTCGGCCCGCCGTCGACCGGGCTCCGAAACATCAGGCGTAGGCCGTCGTACGGGTCCCCGTCGACTTCGCTTGCTCGCATCGCGGCGAGCGCAGCCTCCGTCTCGGCCCACGGATAGCGGACGACCGGTAGGGGGAAGACGGGTCCCGCCACGCCTTCGCCGAGTCCCAGGGCGTTCACAGCGTAACCTTCTGGCCGGCTGATCTCCTGGTACGGGGCGTCGTTCGGCAAGCGCTCGTTGATGTTGGCGCCCATATAGCCGTTGTCGTACCCGTCGACGAAGAGGGCCGGCGTGGAGCCCTGGTTCCAGTGGTCGTGAAACGTCCAATTGGGGCTGATCACCACGTCGCCCCGCTTCATGGGGTACGCCTCGAAGTCGCACACGAATACCGCTTCTTCCGGCGCTTCGACGACGAGCCGCGTTTCGCTCCGCATGTTCCGGTGAGCCTGCGTGCGTTCCCCGGGCATCAAGATCTGCACATTCATCCAGATGGGGAAGTTGCGCGCCTCGACGCCGGTGACCGACCGCATGCCAGTCATAGCATCTGGCCCCACGGTCACGATCTTGCCCGACTGGAGCAGGCCCGCGCGAATCCCTTCCCAGCTCCAGTAGGCCGCGGCGTTGCCCTTTCGGGGCGGCGGGAGGTGAGCCCTGCTCAGGCCCGCGCCGGCGAGGTGGTGCTCAGCGAGAAACCGCTCCAGGTCTTCGGTGGTCGTGCCAACGTCGCTCATCAAGCCGCCCCTCAGCTCTTGTCGAGATGCCAGTACCGCACAGCGTTGCCGGCCAGGATCTTGTGCGCGTCGCCCTGGGGCACCCCCCGGAACATGTCGGGGATGACCACCGATTGGGTGTTGGGCCAATCGCCCGCGGCATGGGGAAAATCCGTGCCGAACATGATTCGGTCCGCGCCGATGGCATCCCGAAGCTGGATGCCGACCGGATCGTAGAGCGTCCCCCAGTACGTGTGCTCCTTCATGTACTCGCTCGGCATCCGCTCCAGGTCCTCCAGGCCCCAGAAGTGCCGCATCATCGGCTGGTAGCGCCGATAGTTGTCGTCGAGCATGAAGAGGCAAAAGGGAATCCATCCGGCCATCGTCTCGGCGAAGTACATCTGGAGCGTCGGAAACCGGTCGAACACGCCCGCGTACGCGAGCTGCATCGCTCCCATGGCCCATTGCGCACCCTGGTTTGAAAACAGGAGCGCCAAGGCGTCGTCCTTGTGGTTGTCCGGCGACTCGATGACGCGCGGATACTTGAACACGGGCTCCTGGCGACCTGGCCCGCCGAACTTGCCAAACCGTCCACCAAAGTGCCGCGCAAGGGCCATCTCCATCTCGACGGCGGCTGCCCAGAATCGATCGTCTTCCGCCGTCGGATAGCCGTGGCCGCTGGGAAACGTCGTGAGCGTCACGCCTTTGAATCCCAGCCGCTTGCAGTGCTCCAGCTCGCGGATCGCGTCGTCGACGCCGGTGGTGGGAATCGTCCCCTGGGGAATGAGCCGGTCCGGCGCGACCGACATGTACTCTTCGGCGAGGTACTCGTTGTACGTTGAGACGAGGCACAGGTACAGGTCGTCGTCTTTGGCGTTCCGGAACATCTGGTCGGCCCAGGTGAAGAGGATCTCGGCGTCAACCCCGTCCCGGTCCATCTCCGCGATGCGCTGCTGCGGCGTTCCATTTCCGACCGGCTCGGAGAACTTCGGCACCATGAAGGGGATCTCCTCGAACGGCACGCCCACGTTCCGCGTGATGCCGATCGAGTTGGGCGGCCCCCCGTCGCACTGCACGGCGTCTGACCCGTTGGGCAGTACGATGCGCTTCGGGGCGCGGTCGCGCCACTTGGCCGGCACGCGATTCGTCCACACTTCCGGGTTCAGATCCAGATGCGAGTCAGCGGAAACGACGCGGTACGTTCTCGCCATCGTTGACTCCTTCGCCCGGCCCCGCTCGGCGCCGGGTCATTGCTCTGCGCGAAGCTCCCACTCGCCGATGTTCCAGTACGGCAGCGTCGCGGGCGACAGCGCCCCGAAGCCGGACGTGCCCGGATCAGGCCCGGAGAGGCCGGCCACCTGCGCGTTCACCTGGAGCCCAATATACATCGGGTAGACCGGCACGTCGTCGCTGATGAGCTTCAGCATCTGGATGCCAAGCCGCTCGCGCTCGTCCCGATCGAGCGTCCCGGAGAAGGAATCGTACACGCGGTCGTACTCGGCGCTCGACCAGCCTCCGCGGTTGTCGCCGGTCCATCGATTGGCCGCCGAGCCGATCTCCGCGCCTATCAGGCTCCGCTCCTCGAATCCGCCGCCGCGGGATGCCATGCCCGGAAATGTCTGCCGGGCTTCTCGGTCGCGGGCCTCCGCGGCGGCCAGGACCGATCCACTCACGTCGAAACCCGCCCGACGCCAGGTGTCGATGAGGATCGCTTGGCCGCGCTCGAACTCCGGACCCGCGGTGACGCGAACGTCGGTGTGGAACCGGTCGCCGGTCCGCGTCGCATAGAAGCCGTCCTGGTCCTTCGTATAACCCGCCTCGGCCATGTACTGTTCGGCGCGGCGGACGTCATAGGGATATTTCGTGATCGCTCGATCGACGTCCGCAAAGTACGAGACCGTCGGCGGGACCAGTGTGTCGCCGGTGAATCCCTGCCCTTCGAAGAGGCCGGCGTTCAGGGCGTCGCGGTCGATGGTCGCCGCCATTGCGCGCCGGACGCGCGCGTCGAGCTGGCCGGGGTGCGCCGCAAACTCCGGTCGAAGCTGCACCATCTGCACCACGGCGCTGCTGGGCTTGAACATCACCTTCCCTTTGCCCAGGGCTTCCCACTCGCGCTTCAGCACCTGCCCATGCTCGAATCGGAGGGTGAAGTCCGCGGTGAAGTCGGCGTTGCCCGCGAGCACGGCGCTCAGGACGGCGTTTTCGTCGCCGATGATCCGCACCACGATGCGATCGATCTTCGGCCTGCCGAGGGCGTAGCCGTCGAACGCCGCCGCGTCGAACTGCGCGCCCGGCGTCCAGCGCTCGAGCCGGTACGGGCCAGCGCCCACGTAGTCAGTCGTCCAGAAGGGTAGGTTCACGAACGTGTCCGGGGCGGCGGATCCGTCTTCGACTGCGGCCAATGGCCCTTCGAGGATGTGCCGCGGAAGCGGGTCCAGGTCGCCAAAGATGAGGGCGCCGGCGCCCGGGTACGCGGCATTCCACTGAATGACGAGGGTCTGGGGATCGGGCGCCAGCACCTGGCCGATGCGGTCCTGCGGCTGGGGCGTGAAGATGCCGAAGGAAGGATTCTGATAGACCCGCGCGGCAAACACGAAATCGTTCGCGGTCAGCGGCTGCCCGTCGTGCCACGTCAGGCTCGGACGGAGCCGGTAGGTCGTCTCCATCCGACCGTCGGGATACAACCGCCACGCGTCGGTGTTGAGACGCGGCAGGTCCGCCGCCAAATCCGGCCGCGGTCGTCCCTGGCCATCGATGAGGGCAAGATCGGCGTTGAAGAGCCGCTTCGTTACGACGGGGCTGCTGCTTCCAGGGATCTTCGCGGCGAGGTCGGTCACCTCGTAGCGCACGATCATGGTCATCGTTCGGCTGCCGCCAGACCTCGTCGCCGCCTCCGGTCCGCGCGGAGCGCTGGGCTGGCTCGTCCCCGGGGCGGTGCACGCTGCCGCCGCAACCGCGCACGCCGCGAGTCCCAGGCGAAGTGGGAGACGGACCCTCATCAGCGCCAGACCCGTCACTGATCGTATGGGAGGTACCGCTTCCAGATGCTTCGCCAGTCCTCGGAGTTCGGAACCACGACGTCGACGGCTCCGATGTGTCCAAGATTGTTCGCCCCCTGCGTGCGAATCACGTGGGGCGGGTCACGGCCCTCCTGCACGTCGTTGATCGCCTTGAGGAGCAAGAGCCGCTGCATCACGATCGCCTTGTCCGTGTAGCCCGTGTGCTCCTGCGTGCGGTCCTGGATCCTGCCGGGCCCTTCCGTCGCCATGGCGTCGTGAACGTGGAAGAAGCTCCCCAGGCCGATGAAGCTGCGCGTCTTCATTTCCTCCCGGTCCTGCAGGTACCGGTTCTCGCGGCTGCGTCGGAGACGGTAGTCCGGGCCGATCTCGATCCCGATCCCGCGGCGCGCTTCCGCGCCGTCGAGCGGCTGCTTCCGATTGAAGTTGATCATGTACTTCCAGTGCCGCTCGTCGTCGATGGGCACGTGCCAGTTCACCCCGTATCCGTCGCCGCGCCCGCCGCCCGCGAAGGCGGAGAGGTTCGGATAGATGAAGTTGGACACACGCACGTAGCGGTCGTCGTCTCCCGCGTCGCGCAGCGCGAAGATTCTGATCCCGAAGTCCGTCTGCTCGATCTCGATGGTCGGCGCCGGATCGCGGCCGAACAGCTCGTTGGATGAAACGTTACCGTTCGTGCTGAGGGTCGCGGGGCGGGCGGTGTTCGGGTCCTCCCGAAGGAACCGGTGGAGGAACGAGAGGTGCGCGGGGTCGATGTTGCCCTCGTTTCCCTGGAGATAGTTGCACTCGTAGACCGTCTTGGTGACGTAGCGATTGCCCTCCGGAACGTGGAGAAACTCGTAGCTGGGGAACAGGGGCGGCTCGCCCGGCCCGAGGTACGCGAAGATCATCCCCCCGGCCTCGTGGCAGGGGTACGACGTCTGGCGAATCCGCTCGTGGAACGTCGAGCCCGCGGGCTCGCCGGGCTGCTCCAGGCACTTGCCGTTCACGTCAAACAGCCAGCCGTGATAGATGCAGCGAATCCCGCCATCCTCCAGGCGACCGTAGCTCAGATCCGCACCGCGGTGGGGACAGTGCAGGCCGAGAAGCCCAGGCCGTCCGGGCTGGCCCGAGTCGGTCGAAGACTCACGAAACAGAACGAGGTCCTCACCCAGCAGGCGAATGGGTACCGGCGCTCCGCCCGCCGGCAGCTCCTCGGAGAGGGCGGCCGGCTGCCAGTATCGCCGCAGCAGGTCGCCGCCCGGCGTGCCAGGACCGGTGCGCGTCAGCAGCTCGTTTTGCTCCTGGGTCAGCATGGTGACACCTCCACGTACGGGGTCGTTTGCCGCGTCATGGCAGCCCCAGCTCGCGCCACCGGGCGGCAGCCTTGCTCATCAAGCCGCTGCTCACCTTGTTGATGGGGGCCAGGTTCTTGAACTTGAACTTGAACGAAGCGTTGAGCCCCGTCGGGTCGGGGATCTGGCTATCGATGTCGTACTCTTCGGCGCGCGACCGCTGCCCGTTCATCAACGTGTCGTGGACCGCCTTCCCGGTGAAGACGTCTTCTCGGGGTCGAACCGCCGTGACGACCCGCCACATGACTTCGTTCCAGTTCCGCACGTCGCAATCGTCGTCGACGACGATCACCCAGCGGTTGGGAGTGATTCGCCAGCAAGCGTCGACGATGCGCCGGGCGTCGCTCGGATCCTGGATATCGGCCGCGACGATGATGCCGCCCCAGCCCCGGCCGCCGAGCTCCGGGAGATACGCGCGCTTGACCGGAAGGTCCGGCGCATCGCGCCGAAGCCGATCCTGGAACGCCCCGGAGCGAAAGAGCCAGCGCGGGTAGTCCTCTTCCAGCAGGCAGATGATGCCGTAGTTCACGGGATTGCGGCGATGGGTCACGCAGTCGACGTGGATCAGGAACGCCTGCTCGTTCTGGCCGTAGAATCCGCCGGCCTCGCCGTGCGGCCCTTCGACGTGGCGCTCGCCCGGCCGAAGCTCCCCCTCGATGATGTACTCGGCGTTCGCGGGAACGAGGAGATCGCTCGTCTCGCACTTGACCAGCTCCGTCGGCGCGCCGCGCCATGCGCCCGCGGCCTCGTACTCCATATAGCCGTTCTCGTCGACGGCCACCGGGCTGCCAGAGGCGAGGGTCAGCAGGGGATCCATGCCGATGGCGATCGCCAGCTTCGTCGCCTGACCGCGCGCCTCGTTCTTGAGGACTCGCGGGCTGAG
The DNA here is from genome assembly GCA_035652535.1 of Chloroflexota bacterium. NCBI lineage: Bacteria > Bacillati > Chloroflexota > Chloroflexota bacterium. The sequence goes on along the minus strand of DASRDP010000065.1, from coordinate 32,360 downwards.
CTGCCCGCAGATGGTCAGCGTGTTCTTATCGACGATCATCGCGCGGTAGGTGCCCATGTTGAGGATGCCGGTGTCTGGATCGCGGTCGATCACGCCGGCGGCCGTCCCGATGTACTGGCCGCCATCGAGCTCGTGCCACCAGGGCGTTGGCATCTCCAGCAGATTCACGTCGTCGCCGAAGAATTTCTCCTCTTTGCACGGGCCCGAGTCCAGCACCACCGACGGGATGCGATTCTTGTGACCCTCGACGATGATCGAGTAGATCTTTTCGGCGTCGGGCTCGGTATTGAATGCGAGGGCGAGCTGCTCCACGCTGTAGATGATGTTGCTGACAAGCAGCTTGCCCTTGTAGCCCTTTACGTTCTCAAAGATGAGGCCTGGACCGCCGTGCTCCATTCCGTAGGTGCAGAGCGCCCCGATCTCGTGCTTCAGGTCAACCTCGCCCGTGACCCGGGTGAGGAGCCCGGCCTCCTCCAGGAGGTCTAGGTACTCGCGTAGGTCTCGATATTGCACGCGCTGCTTTGCCGCCACGGCCACGGTGCGCCTCCTCTCGCCGCTCGCGATGCCCTTTGACGTTCAATGCGGGGTCGGAACCTGGTGGGACATGAAGACTTCGGCGCGCCGGCGCGCCGACTCCATGATGCCCAACACGACTTCGAGCGTGGCTTCGCCCCAGCGTCCATCGTGACGCACGGGCCTGCCATTGACGACGGCGTCGTACAGCTCATCCAGCTCCGCGGCGCGGCCGTGCGCTCCGAGGGGAACAGGCTCCTCCCATCTCTTCTCGTCGCCATAGATGATCAGGCCATCTTGCGACTGCCGAATGTCTCCGTGCTCGCAGCTCACGATGGTAAGCCCGAAGAACGGCTGGTGGCGCTCGCCACCACCCTCTTCCCGGCCCTGGGTGCGCGAACCGCCGTAACGCTGTGACTCCTTGAGGAGCGTCTCGTCGCCAGATTCTTTCAGCGCGCGGCGCACCCGGAGATTCGTCTCCGGCGACCGAGGCTGTCCACCTTCACCCACCCACCAGAAGAATTCCGCCGTATCGAAGTGGCCGTACCCGTTGTAGACGAGCGTGGCGGGCGTGCCATCCTCGAACTCGAGATAGGCGCACCACGCCCCGTCCGTCTTTCGGTCCGCGTCCCAGTTGCCGGTCATCGCCCGCACGCTGCGGACCATCCCGCCGCCGATGAGCCGGACGACATCCACCATGTGCGGGCCTTGATTGAACACCACGTTGCCGCCGACCTTGGGGTCCAGCTCGTGCGGCATCCGGGGACGGTACATGAACTCGTTGAAGTTCCACGTGTTGATCATGCGGAGCTTACCGAGATCCCCGCCCTGGACGATCTGCTGAATCTTCTGAATCGGCGCGTCGAAGCTGTGGGTGTGGCCGCAGAGCAGGCGGACGCCGTTCCGCTCCGCTGCAGAGTTCATCCGCTCGCACTCGGCGAGGTCGAGCCCCATCGGCTTCTCGACGATGACGTGCTTGCCGTGCTTAGCGGCGGCGACCACGTGCTCGCAATGCAAGTGGTTGGGGCTGCAGACGTAGACCGCGTCAACGTTCGGGCTGGCGCACATCTCGGCCACGCTGGTGTAGGTCTCCGCCTCGAACTCCTGCGCGAACTTCTTCAGGGCTTCGGGCCGGATGTCGGCGGCCGCCGCGACCTGGAGATGCGGCCGGCCGGCGAAGGCCGGGAGGATCTGGGTGCTCGCGATCCCGAGCCCCGCGATGCCCATGCGCAGGACCCGCGTGCTCGCCTGGTCGGCCGCTGCCACATGCCTCTCCTTTCGCAGCTCGGTGCCCGAGCCCCGCGTCCAATGGTACGCCCGCCGATGCTGTTGTATATAGGGGTGCCGACCCGAGGGTCAAATAGGAGGGCGATCATCTCCAGCGGGCGCAGAATCTCGACGAGCAATAGACGAGCAATAGATGTGAGAGGCGTCGCACCTCGGTCGAGGATTGGGACTGCCGGACGGACTTTCGACAATGAGCGGTCCGACCGAGTTGCCGTCAGCGAACCTCGCTACCTACGTCATTGCACGCTTGAACAACGTTACGCGTTCACCCATGTCTCCCAGTCAATCCCCAGGTCTCGCACCGCTGCTCGCAGCGTCCCGAGCTTCAGATCCTTGGGTCCCCAATCAGGGAGGACAGTGATCCCACCCGTGGCCGGATTGCTCCACTTGCGGTGTGAACCACCGCTGCGCCTCGGCAGCTCCAGACAGCCGAGCCGCCGCAGCCTGGCGGCGGCTCGACTGTAGTTCACAGAGAGGGGACCAGGAGGTCAAACTCCACCGCCCCTGCCTCGGGGTCTTGGACGAGGCCGCTCGGAATAGGCCGGCCCGTGTCTTCGTACAGCTCGAGCGTAGCGCGAAGCGCGTCGCGGACGTTCGCCAGCGCTTCCTCAAGTGAGTCACCCTCAGTGACCAGCCCCGTCAGGGCCGGACAGGTCACCGTATAACCTCCCTCGGCCTGAGGCGTCAGCACAACGGGCACTCGGTACACACGCGCCATAGTCAGCTCTCCTCCCTGGTGAACGCCGCCTCGCCGTCGCGCGTCATTGCCTCTCCACGTCGCTGACAAACGGCTCGCCAGGGGCCGTCGAATCATCGCCCTCAGGGTGCCGTTTCGCACGGCCAAATTCACCGCGATCCGCTCCCGGACCGCGAGATACCGCCCCGCGTCCAATGGCACGCCCGCCGATGCTGTTGTATATAGGGGTGCCGACCCGAGGGTCAAATAGGAGGGCGATGCGTGGGAAAGCTGGCCGAGGCTGCCGTGGCGAACCTCCGCCACGAACGCGATGAGACGTTGCGATCGCTGCTCACCCTGGCCGAGTCAGACTGCCGCTACCCGGCCCGGTGGGCCGGCACCGACCGATCGGTGAACTTCCTGCTCCGCGCGTTCACGTCGCACCAGCTCGACCATCTCCAGCACGCGCAGAAGCTCCTTCGGGAGCGCGGCTGGAGCGCTACAGAGCCCCAGATCCTCCTCATGAAGGCGCAGGGACTCCTCGGCGAGCTGGAAGCGCTGTTTCTCAGCCTCTCCGACGAGGAGTTCGCCCGAGCGGGGCCGGACGAGGGCGACTGGTCGATCCAGCGCATCGTGGAGCACCTGGCGGACATCGAGCGTGCCTATCGGAGGGAGATCCTGCGCGGGGTGGCCGAGGGCCGCGCGAAGGACGAGCAAGGGCGCTGACGCACCTGACGGCTCACTGCGGGTTAGGCGCGACCGTCGACGCCTTGCGCCGATCGACGGAGGATCACACGGCCGCTTTCTCTCCGATCAGCTCCCTGACATAGCCCCGCCAATCGACACCCGCTGGGACCTGGATGCCGCCCGCCACCAGCCGGATCTCGCGGCGCTCCAGCGGGTTCCGCGTGAACATGGGCGGCTCCTTCCCCGCCAGTAGCTCGCGAATCGCCCGAAGCAAAAACAACCGCGAGGCGGCGATGCACTTGTCATTCGCCCCCAAGTTCTCCTGCGTCCTGTCCTGGATCGGCCCAGCCCCCTCGGTGACGCAGGCGTCCTGGTCCGGAAACGAGACCCCCAGGCCGGCAAAGCTCCGTTCCGTCATCTCCTCGCGGTCTTGCCGGTAGCGGTTGGCCCGATTGCGCACCGGATCGCTCGGCGCGAGCCGACTCTTCCGGATCGCCTCGTGGTCGACCTGCCGGTCCCGCGAGAACTGGACTCGGTACACCCAGTGGGCCGTGTCGTCAATGGGCACGTGCCAGTTCACGCCGTACCCGTCGCCGCCCTCCTGAAAGCTGAAGGCGCTGAAGTTCGGCACGATGAACAGGTGGATCCCGACGTGCGTGGCGCCGTCCGGCGCTTCCTGGATAGCGTAGAGGCGCACGCCAAACTCGGTCGTCTCGATCTCCGTCGTCGGTTTCAGCCACCGCCGCTTTGGACCCAGCGGCGCCGCGGAGCCGAAGGCGCCGGCCGCCGTCCAGTGCAGGAGCGGGACGTGGTGCGGGTCGAAGTTCCCCTCGTTCCCCTGCAGGTAGTTGCATGCCCGGATGACCTTCGCCACCTCGCGGCGCTCCGGCGGCGCGTGCAAAAAATCGAAGCCGGGGACGAGCGGCGGCTCTCCCGGACCAAGGTACGCGAGGATGAAGCCGCCCGTCTCCACGCACGGGTACGCAGGTTGGCGCACGCGCTCGTGGAACGAGCTCCCGGCCGGCTCGCCGGGCTGTTCGAGACAATGGCCGGTCGCGTCGTACAGCCAGCCGTGGTAGATGCATCGCAGCCCGCCATCCTCCAGCCGCCCGTAGCTGAGATCGGCGCCGCGATGCGCGCAATGCACACCCAGGAGACCGGGTCGCCCAGCTTCGTCCCGGAAGAGGACCAGATCTTCACCCAGCAGCCGAACGGGTAGCGGCGGGCTCCCCGGCGGCAGCTCCGCCTCCAGCGCGACGGGCTGCCAGTAGCGCCTCATCAGCTCGCCACCGGGCGTGCCCGGCCCGGTCCTGGTCAACAGCTCGTTCTCTTCCCTGGTCAGCACGTCATTACCTCCGCGCCAATCCCCTTGGCCGCGCTGCTCGGAAGCATCATACGTCGCGCCGTGTCTATAATGGGCACCGATCCCGCGCGCCCGAGGGGCATGCCTGATCTGACCCACTGAAGCGAATCGGGCCGTCACCGATCCGCCGTCCTGGTGAACAACCGCATTGGCGGCGTCCACGCCAACAACACCGGCTGGAACGGCCAGCTGTGGGAAGTCCGGTAGCCGCCGCCCCTCGCCGTTCCAACGCCCCGTCCGGCAACTAACCCCCAAGAGGATGCTTCTTTCCCTGCGACGGGGCATTCAGGCCGCGCGAGAAATCACCGTCCGCGATCAGCGTCCACGTTCCCGTCCGTCCCTCTTCCCTGTTCCCTCGGCTTGACGCCGGTCCATCCACGGCTATAGTAGTGGTGCCCGGACGCTGGTTCTCAGGGCCCGCGTCCGCCATGAACGACGGAGTAAGTGGATGTGAGCACTCACGAATTGCGCTTCACCCTCAACGGCGAGCCTCGGCAGGTTTCCGTCCCCGCCCATCGTCGGCTCATCGATCTCATCCGTGAGGACCTCGCCCTCACCGGCACGAAGGAGGGCTGCAGCGTCGGCGTGTGCGGCGCCTGCACGGTGATCGTCGACGGCAATACGATGTCGGCGTGCCTCTTGCCGGCCACGTACGTCGACGGCGCGACGGTGACGACCATCGAGGGCCTGTCGCCGGAAGGCGGACCGCTAACCCCCCTGCAGGACGCCTTCATCCGCCACGGCGGGTTCCAGTGCGGCATCTGCACCCCGGGCCAGATCATGGCGGCGACGGCGCTCTTGGCCGAGAACCCGCACCCGACCGTGGATGAGGTCAAGCGCTGGATGATGGGCAACCTCTGCCGGTGCACCGGCTACTACAAGATCGTGGAGTCCATCATGGCGGCGGCGGAGGTCTCTGCCCCGGTGCCCATTCCCGCGGGTGCCGCGGGCTTGTCGGGGCCGACGCACCGGATCGCGGGGTCCTGACATGCGAGAGTTCGATTTCCATCCAGCGACCTCAACCGCGGAGGCGCTCGACCTGCTGGGGCGCTACGGAGATGACGCCCACTTCATGGCCGGTGGTACCTCGCTCATGCTCATGATGCAGCAGGGGCTGGTGCAGCCGGGACACGTCGTCGGTTTGCGCAACATCCGCGAGCTGCGCGGCGTGCGTTCCGTCCCGGGCGGCGGGCTCGAGATCGGGGCCACCACGACCCATCGTGAGGTGGAGCGCGCCAAGGAAACGTCGGCGTATTGCCCCACCCTGGCCGAGAACTTCTCGCGGATCGCCACGGTGCGAATCCGCAACCAGGCGACGATCGGCGGCAATCTGGTCCACGCCGACCCGGCGCAGGACCCGCCCCCGATGCTGTTGGCCCTCGACGCCGAGGCCGTGGTCGCGAGCAAGAGCGGGGAGCGTGCCATCCCCATAGACGGCTTCTTCGAGGACTTCTTCCAGACGGCTGTGCGGGAGGGCGAGCTGCTGACGGCCGTCCGCTTCCCGCGCCTGCCAGACGGCGTCCTCACGACCTACGTCAAGTTCCTGCCGCGAACCGAGGACGACTATGCCACGGTCTCCGTCGCGGCGGCGCTGAAGCTCGGCACCGATGGGCGGTGCGAGCACGTTCGCGTGGCCCTCGGCTCGGCTGGCCCCACACCGATCCGGGCCCACCAGGTGGAAGACGCCCTCAGCGGCAAACAGATCACGCCGCAGGCAATCGACGACGCGGCCGAGCTGGTCCGCGAGGAGGTGGACCCCATCGACGACGTTCGAGGCTCGGCGCGCTACAAGCGCGAGATGGCGCGCGTTTGGACCTCGCGCGCCCTGCGCGGCCTCCTCGAGCGAAGTAACGGCCGACAGGGAGGTTGAGACGATGAAGTTCGAGCACAAGGCGACGATTCCCGCGCCCATCGATCAGGTCTGGGCGTTCCTCATGGACGTGCCCAAGGTGGCCACCTGCGCCCCGGGCGTTGACTCTGTCGAGCCCCTCGGCGACGATCGCTATCGGGGAACGATCAAGGTCGCCGTCGGTCCCATCAAGCTGGCGTTGCAGGGGGACGTGTCGATCACGGAGAAGGACGACGCGGCGAAGAAGGCGTCCATGCGAGCCGACGCGGCCGATAAGCGCGCGGGCGGCGCCGTGAAGGCGGTGATGAGCATGGCCCTCACGCAGACGCCCGGCAATCCCAACAGCACCGAGCTGTTGATGGAGACCGATGCCCAGGTCATGGGTCGCATCGGCGAGTTCGGCCAGCCGATCATTCGAAAGAAAGCCGAGCAGACGATGAACGAGTTCGCCAAGAATCTCCAGCAGGCGATCGCGGCCGGCCGATAGTGGCGGGACGTCTTCGCCAGAGCAGATGGCGAGCAGGGGGACACGATGGCGCAGACACAGACTTCACCCGGCGAGCGGATGCGACGGATCACGGTCGATTATGAGCGCCCGTACGAACTCTGGCTGGAGACGCTCCCGATCCCGATCCACACCGGGTACTACGTCGAGGACGTGCGCACCGTCGAGGTGGCCTGGTGGGAGGAGCGCGGGTGTAACGCGGCGATCTTGAAGCTGGCGGGCCAGGAGGGCATCACCGAAGCGCGTGTGACCGAGATCCCACCGGGGAAGTCCCTCCGGCCGCTGAAGTTCGCCCTCGACGAGATCGTCTACGTCGCCGATGGCCGCGGCCTCACCACGGTGACGCCGCCCGACGGCGGCGCCCCGCGGACCTTTGAGTGGCAGACGCACAGTCTGTTCATGCTGCCCCGGAACTGCACCCACCAGCTCAGCAACGCCCAGGGGAATCGCCCCGCGCGACTCCTCCACTACAACCATCTCCCCATCGCCATGACGCTGGCTCCCGACCCGGAATTCTTCTTCGATAATCCCTACGGCCGCTCCGATTCGCTGGCCGCGGCAGGCGCCGACTTCTACTCGGAAGCGAAGATTTCGATGCCGGTCGAGGGCAAGAACGCGCCCGGTCTCAGCCAGGGCATGGCCTACTGGCTGGGGAATTTCTTCCCGGATATGCAGGCATGGGACAGCCTGGTTCCATTCCGCGGCCGCGGGGCTGGCGGCCATGTCGTCTGGATCCGCTATCCCGGCTCGACCATCACGAACCACATGTCGGTGTTCCCGGCCCAGACCTACAAGAAGGCGCATCGCCACGGACCCGGCGTCGTCATCATCATCCCGGGCGGCGAAGGCTACTCTGTAATGTGGGAAGAGGGGAAAGACAAGGTCTTCATCCCGTGGCACGAGGGGAGCGTGTTTGTCCCGCCCAACCGCTGGTTCCACCAGCATTTCAACGTCGGTGGTGCGGCCGGGCGCTACCTGGCGTTTCATGCTCCACGCGGCGTGATGCAGAGCGAGCGAATCGAGGACCGGGCCCGGGACCAGATCGAGTACCCGGATGAGGACCCCTGGATCCGTCAGACTTTTGAGAGCGAGCTGAGAAAGCGCGGATTGGTCAGCCTGATGCCCGAGAAGGCCTACCAGGACCGCGCATATGAGTGGGACTACCAAAGCTGAGGGGCGGGCAGGCCCGGGCCTTGTAATGATGGCATAGATCGCGTATGATATCGCCACTAACGTTGGGCGGTGTTATCATGACAAGGCGTGCCACGCAGATCTACTTGAGCGAGGCCGAGTACGCCGCGCTGCAACGCGCGGCCGACCGGTCGGGCTCCTCCATGGCGGCCATCGTGCGCGGGCTGGTGGAACAGTACCTCATCTCCGAGGAAAGCCCTCCCACGGACCTGACCGATCTCATCGGCGCCGTGAGCACCCGCGAGCCGACGGACGTCGCGACACAGAAGGACCAGATGCTCTACGAGGAGATCCTTGGCGACATTCGCGGACACGAGCGCCCTCTTCGCGTTGCTGAATCGTAGCGACCGGCATCACCCGGAGGCCGCGCGCGCGGCGCAGCAGGTGCGCGACCAGCGGGAGCCGCTATGGACGATCGACGCGGTGGCCGTGGAGCTGTGGCGGCTGCTCCGCGCCGCGGCCGGTCGTCAGGCGGCCGATCGCTTGCTCCAGGGGCTCGCGGCCGGCGGACTGGCCGTCGAGCCTGTCGCCCGCGAGGACTACGCCCGAGCGTGGCAGCTCGGACAGGACTGGCCTGACCAGGACTTCGCCCTCACCGATCGCCTGTGCTTCGCCGCGATGGAGCGCGTTCGCGCCTTTCGCGCGTGGTCCTACGACGCCGATTTCGCCGTCATCCGTCTCGGCCCAACCCGGAGCCGCGCTCTGGACCTGCTCTATTAACCTCGTGGTCCGGACGCCGCTCCAGAAGGCGACTCCGAAGTCGCGAGGTCTGGTATCATCCGCCCTCGACCCGCGACCACAATCCCCAATCACGGGGAGTACGGGGGGAGCAACATGAGCGTAGTGATGATCATGGAGTGGGACGGCGTCACGAAAGAGCAATACGAAGCGGCGCGCTCTCTCGTCAACTGGGAGGGCAACGTCCCCGTTGGAGCCCGGTTTCACGTCTCCGCATTCGGCGACACAGGCCTGCGCGTCGTGGACGTGTGGGACAGTGCGGAGGACTTCCAGCGCTTCGTCGACACGCGTCTCGCACAAGGCGTGAAGCAGGTGGGAATCGAGACGCAACCCAGGGTCGAGATCTTCCCCGTCCACGCGCTTTTCACTCCCGGCTTCCTCCCGAAGGCTTAAACGCGCGGCGACGAGTCAGTCACCGCCGCCGGGGGCCTTCCATTCATATTCGGGATCAACGTACACGTCCGGCGGCATCAGTGACGTGATTCCGCGCTTCGCCAGCTCCTCTTCGAAATGCTGGCGGATCCACGGCGCCTCGGCCGTGTACTCGATCTGATCGCGCGCCAGGTCTTCGACCTGCTCGCCGTGGCCAATGAACTGGCGCATGGGGTGCAGCGCCAGGTATCGGGCGGGCTCCGCCCCGACATTGAAATGCTGATGGAACCAACGGTCCGGCGGCACGAACATGCTGGCCTCGTGCCAGGGCACGAGCACTTGCTCTTCGCCCTCGACCCACATGACCGAAAAGCCCTCGCCGCCGGGAATCACGATGACGCGTCCGGGTCCGTGCCGGTGCGCCTTCTTGTAGGTTCGGGACGGAAACACCGACATGTGGGCGCTCATCTCGGAATGGGGGAACCCCATGAGCACGGACTGCCCGCCCGCGCCCCGTGATCGCAACGACTCGAGCTTGTCCCACGCCTGCATGTCCGGAAAGAAATTGCCGTACCAGAACTTTCGGCGGGTGTCCGCGGCGTTCTTCAGCTCAACCGCGCGCGCCTCGGCGTACATCTCTCCGTCGGTGGGGCTGGCCGGCGCCCTGCCGTGCGGGTTGTTGATGAAGTGGTCCACTTCCTGGATCATCGACATCGCGAGGGGCAGATAGTTGTAATGCAGCAGGCGCGCCGGTTGATGACCGCGCGCGTTCGAAAGCTGGCACGTGTAATTGCGCGGGATGAAGAAGAGGCTGCGCGGCTGCCACTCAAACGTCGTTTTCGGCCCACCCTCATCGGCCCAGACCGTCGCCAGCCCGACGCCGGCGGCGACGTACACGGCCTCGTCCACGCCCATTTTCAATGGAGGCAGGGTCGCGCCCGGAGGCACCTCGCAAACCCGCGCCTCGCTCACGCCCTCCTGCCCGGAGAGCTGGATGAAGGCCGCGCCACATTCGCGCTCCTCCCACGGAGCAACGGGCACGGTCCGAAGGTCCTCCACAAAGAACCCTCGATGGACGGGGAGCCCGACCGTGTCGAGCCACCGATCGTATGCGAACCCCCGAGTAAACTGGGCGACGGCTCCGGCCCAGCTCGTCGTGGGTCCGGTTATTCGCGGCTCCGTTTCGATCTCCATCGGTGTTTCCTCACTCCTCGTTCGGTTCATGCATCGCCGGGCGCGGCCGCGTCTCCGCGACGGGCGGGCTGCTGCAATCATGGCACGCCCAGCCAACCGGCTCAACCCGTCCCTCGCGGAACCGCGTACAATCGCGTCGAAATACGGCCACTATGCGAGGGAACGCCGATGCCAACCCTCCGGCTCAGCGTCGGGTGCGGCGACTACGATCGTACGCGGGCGCTCTTCGATGGCTCAGTGCCCACGGACGGATTCGAGATCGCCTGGGAACCCGTGAACGTGCCCCACGAACTGTTCGTTCGCGTTCTCCACGGGGAGTTCGACGTCGCGGAGATGTCATTCTCCAGCCTCACCAACGCCATCGGGCGTGGAAGCCGCGACTTGATCGGCATCCCGGTCTTCACGTCGCGCTTGTTTCGCCATAGCTTTATCTACGTCAACACGGATAGCGGAATCGAAGCTCCTCAGGACCTGATCGGGAAACGGGTCGGCGTACCCGACTACACCATCACCGCGGCCGTCTGGATTCGTGGCCTGTTGCAGCACGACTACGGCGTGGCGCCCGAACAGATCCACTGGCTCATCGGCGGACTCGATACCCCCGCGAAGATCCTCCCCCTCGCGCCACGCCTGCCCAGCAACGTGAAGATCGAGCAGACACCTGACGGATCGATTCTCGGCGACATGCTCGAGCGGGGCGCGCTGGACGCGGTGGTGTGCGCCTCGATCCCGCGCGTATTCCTGCAGGGCGCTTCTCGCGTTCGACGGCTGTTCCCCGACTACCATCGAGTCGAGGCCGACTACTATCGCCGCACGGGCATCGTACCCATCATGCACGTCGTGGCGCTGAGGCGGTCCATCTACGAGGAGCATCGATGGATCGCGGCGAGCCTGTACCGCGCCTTCAGCCAATCGAAGGCGCGGTGTTATGAATGGCTGCGCCAGACCGGCGCCCCGCGGACCACGCTTACCTGGCTCCAGGCGTACCTCGACGAGGAGCGCGAGATCTTCGGGAACGATCCGTGGCCCTACGGCGTCGCGGCGAACCGCAGCAGCATTGAGGCCCTCACCCTCTACGTCTACGAGCAGGGGCTGTGTGAGCGCCGCGTCGCAACGGACGAGCTCTTCGCGCCAGAGACTCTGGATCTCACCTGAGGGGAGACGCACGTGGCAACCAGAATACGATTGGGGCTGGCGGGCCTCGGCAATGAAGGCCGGCAGATCGCGCCCTACTTCGCGCGCGAGGAGACCGTGGAGCTCACGGCCGTCGCAGACGTGCGCGCCGAGGCGCGCGAGGCCTTTCGCCACGACTTCCCGTCCGTGCGTGCGTTTGAAAGCGTCGAGGCCATGTGCCGGAGCGGGGCCGTCGACGCCGTCTGGATCGCCACGCCAAACCCATTTCACGCTGAGCACACGATCTGCGCCGCCGAAAACGGCGTGCACGTTATCCTGGAAAAGCCAATGGCGATCACCCTCGATCAGGCCGAGGCGATGGTGGAGGCCGCCGAGCGCAGCCGGATCCGCCTCCTCCTCCACTCCCACGCCAGCGACGCGCCCGTCGTGAAGATGCGGGAGATCGTCGCCAGCGGGCGCCTCGGCCGCCTCATCGGGATTCATGCGTGGAGCTACAAGGGCTGGCTGCGGAGTCCACGACTGCCGGCCGAGCTGGATACGTCGATGGGCGGCGGCGTCGTCTTCCGCCAGGGGCCGCATCAAATCGAGATCGTTCGGCGCATCGGCGGCGGAATGGTGCGCAGTGTTCGAGCGTATGCGGGACGATGGCACTCGAGCTTCCAGACGGAGGGGGACTACACGGCGCTTCTCGAGTTCGAGAATGGCGCGCCGGCGACCCTCGTCTTCAATGGCTATGGCTACTTCAACATCACCGACCTGACGTGGGGAGTCGGCGAAAGTGGGTTCGCCTCGTCGGCCGGCTACCGACGGCAGGTCCGGCAGACCGCCCCCGCAGATCCAGCCACCTTCTACACGAAACCGCGGCTGGAGCGGCCCCGCCCTGACCGCGAGCGGAGGCAGCCGATCTTCGGTCTCACCGTCGTCAGCTGTGAGTACGGTGACCTACGCCAGTCGCCAGACGGCATCTACGTGTACACGGACGACGGATGCGAGGAGATCATCTGCCCCCCGTACCGAGACCGCGCCGGGGACCTGCGCGCGATGGCCCAGGCCATCGCCGGCGGGACATCGGTCTTCCCAGACGGACGCTGGGGTCTGGCGACCCTCGAAGTCATCCTCGGCATTCTCCAGTCGTCGCGGGAGGGCCGCACCATCACCCTGGCCCATCAGTGCCCAGCGCCCGAATGAGCGCCTCGCGCCCGCCGCACACGGGCGCTCGCCACGCCGGCTTCCAGGCACAACTTCGGCTACTATGTGCACGAAAAGCGCCACGGCGGGGGTATGAGCAATGCTGTCGAGCGAGCTGAATGAGAAGCTGACGCGCGTGGGGCCAGGGACGCCGGGCGGTGACCTCCTGCGCCGCTACTGGCACCCGATTGCCGGCGTGGCCGAGTTTGACGCGCGCCCGACGAAGCGCGTTCGCCTGCTCGGCGAAGACCTCGTTCTCTACCGAGATCGCTCGGGCGCCTTCGGACTGATCGCCGAGCCGTGTCCCCACCGCCGGATCTCCCTCTATTACGGGATCCCTGAAGCGAACGGGATCCGCTGTCCCTACCACGGTTGGGCTTTCGCCCGGGATGGGCAGTGCCTCGACCAGCCCGCCGAGCCATCCGACAGCACGTTCAAGGATCGCGTTCGCGCAGTCTCGTATCCCGTCGAGGTCCTGGGCGGCCTCGTGTTCGCCTATCTGGGTCCCACACCCGCGCCCTTCCTGCCGGGCTACGACCTGTTCGTGTGCGACGACGCCATCCGGCAGATCGGCTTCACGGTGCTTCCGTGTAATTGGGTCCAGGCTATGGAGAACTCCCTCGATGCAACCCACGTCGAATGGCTCCACGGCTACTACACCAATTTCGTCAACGAGCGCCGTGCCGCCGAGCGCGGTGAGCCCTTCCGGCCGCGCACGCTGCGTGGGCACACACGCATCGGCTTCGACCGCTTCGATCATGGAATGATCAAGCGACGAATCGAGGCGGGTGGAAGCGAGGAAGACGACGATTGGCGTGTCGGCCACCCCGTTGTCTTCCCGTACACGCTGAAGACCGGCGCAGTCGCCGCCTCATCCTTCCAGATACGGGTTCCGATGGACGACACCCACACGCTTCACGTGCTCTACAAGTGCTACCGACCCGGCATCCCAGTCCCGCGGGACGTGCAGGAGCGTGTCAGCGTGCACCAGATCCCGTGGCAGGACGAGAGTGGCGACGCGCTGGTCGACTTCACCCTCGGTCAGGACATGATGGCCTGGGTCACCCAGGGCGCCATCGCGGAGCGCCAGCACGAGAAGCTCGGCGCGTCGGATACCGGCATCATCATGTACCGACAGCTTCTGGACGAGCAGATCGATCGGGTCGCGCGCGGCGAGGAGCCGATGGAAGTGTACCGGGACGCGGAGGCGGCCAGGTTCGTGGAGTTGCCCCAGGAGCGCAAGAAGCATGGGAACGCCCATTGGGGAAGGCCAGCCGCATCCTCGGGCGACGGGCTTTTTCGCCACATGCCGGTCCCTCCAGTCGTGCTCGACCTCTTTCGGCAGGCGGAAGCGCTCGAGGCTGCCGGTCGTGAGCTGCACGGTCGCCACCATTCCACCCTCGATCGGGCGGACGGACGGCGGCGCGTTGTCGCCCTCAAACCGTAGAGTCCGGGGCCGGGTTGGGCGCGCGTCAGGACCACGCGCGAATCACGATCACCGTGCCCCGGCCAAGATGGATGCAACGTAACGATTCTGTAATGCACAATTCCGTCAATGTTCGGGTCTGTAATCACATTTCAACGGCCGCGTCATGCCGGGCTCGTATATCTTCGGCCGAGTTGTCGAGCGTTTCGACCACACACGTTCTTGGCGTAGATCGCCCTTCTGCCCTGTTTGGCCGTACGCGCCCGTGTAGACACCGCGGAGTCGAATCCGGGCCTTTCCGCCGCACTGTGCGCGCGGCCGGCTACTGGCCGGGAGCTGTTCGCTGGACGCAGCAAGGAAGCGCGCGGCGATCTGGAATGCTGCGCGGCGTGCTGGAAGCGTAGCGTATGGCTGCGGGGACGCAACGGGTGCCCCTGGCCCGCGCTCGCTCCGAGGAATCGCCTATCGTGCGCCAGCCTCTGCTGAACATCGGCCAACTCGCAATCCTCTGGCGCCGACGCTGGGCCATCGCGCGATCGTTTGCGCTCCATATCATTGAGATCGGCGCAGTGGTGACCGTCATTCTCTTCCCAACGACCTGGGTGTTCCAGCAGCACATCCAGCAAGAGATCGACGCGCGGCTCGCCGGCGAAGCGAGTCTCCTTCAAGCGGAGATCGACGAGACGCGCGGGGAGCTGGTCGCGCTCGGATACCTCCTCGCCGACGATGCCAGCCTCGACGCGGCGCTGATCTCGGCCGATCCGCTCGCGCTGGCGCGCGAACTTGGCGCCCTGCGGGTCGCTCCCCGTGTTGACAACATCGTCGTCTCTGACCCCTCCGGGGCGGTGCTGGCCCAACGCTCCGCCGACCATCGCTGCACCGATCAGCAGCATATGCGCGAGCTGCCAGGCTTCACTTCCCTCGCCGCCGGCCACGAGACGGCTGGTCTGGTTCTCTGCTCCGGTCGGTTCCCCGCGATTGTCGCGTTCGTGCCCAAGGTCGAACGGGAGGGCGGTAACCTCGTCGCCGTGCTCGCGCTCGTCTCGCACCTGGACGCCCCGGGTCTGGACGCCATTCGCCAGCGCACGGGCCTCGACGCCAGCCTCTACGTCGGAGGCGAGCTGCTCCTCTCCACCATGTCCGATCAGCGCGGGATCCGAACGGGAATCGGAAGCGCCGACCCGCTCGGCGGGGCCCCGGAAACAGCGGCGAGCCAGACGGCGTATGCCGACCGCGAGACGCCGGGCGGCCACGTCCGGGCGCTCTTCGCACCCCTCGTTGGCATCGACGGCACGCCCGTGGCCACTCTGGCCCTCAGTGCAGTCAGCGACGCGAGCGAGCCGCGAAGAATCATCATCCTCGCGATCCCGATTCTCATCGTCTTCGCCGTTCTTCGCACGGCGATCCTGCACGTGTGGCGGACCCGAGAGTCCGCGCCGGCGATGGCGCTCGCGGCAGCAGCCGGCCGAATGCGCCAGGGCGACATGGACACGCCCGTGCCCCAGATCGCCGACGCCGAGCTCGCCCCAGTCGCGACCGAGCTGGAGCAGGCCCGGCTCAGACTCCACGCCCAGTTCCACGACGTGGTGGAGGCAAGCGGCTTCAAGGAGCAGCTCGTGTACTACGTGGCCCACGAGCTTCGGGAGCCCCTCGCCGTCCTCGAAGGCGCGCTCGAGATTCTGGCCACCGAGGCCAGCGACCTGAGCACCAAGGAGTTCGACGAAGTCGTCAGTACCGCGCGGCGCACGAGCATGCGGCTCCATACGTTGATGGACAACTTCCTGAGCGCGGGCAACGTCGAGTCCGGCCGATTCGTCGTGTCCCCGCGCCGGACAGCCCTCGCGGCGATCGTCGCCGAGGCGATCGACAGCGTGTCCCTCCTCGTGGAAGGACGAAATCAACGGATCGAGACGGAGCTGCCGAGCGTGCGCGTGTTCGTCATGGCGCACTCACGCTATATCGTTCAGGCGCTGACCAACCTGCTGATCAACGCATCCACCTATGGGCCGGTCGGCGGCGTGATTCGCGTTCGAGCAGATCAGTTCGCGACGGGGTTTATTCGCATGAGCGTCGAGGACACGGGGCCCGGGATCCCGCCCGAAGAGTGGGCGGGACTCTACCAGCGCTTCTATCGCGCATCCAGCTCGGGTCAGCAGCCGGGTGTCGGGCTGGGACTCTCCATTGTGAAGGCCGTGGTCGAGGCGCACGGAGGAACGGTCGGATTCGAGACTCAGCTCGGCGTTGGGAGCCGCTTCTGGTTCACCCTGCCGGTCAGTGACGCCGGCTGATGCGCATTCTCCTCGTCGACGACGATCGGGATCTGCTCGACATCTTGGATGGCGCCCTGCGCCGGGCCGGCTACTCGGTCAGCCAGGCGGTGGACGCGGCGTCGACGTACAGGCAGATTCGCGAGAATCCCCCGGACCTCGTCGTGCTCGACGTGAACCTGAGCGGAACGTCCGGCTTTGACATCCTGAAGGAGCTGCGACGGACGTCCGACCTGCCGGTCGTGCTGCTCACCGCTCGGACGTCCGAGGATGACAAGGTGCTCGGGCTCGATCTCGGCGCGGACGACTATCTCACCAAGCCCTTCGGCTATCGCGAGCTGCTGGCGCGTATCCGGTCGCGCCTGCGCACGCGCGGCCTCACGACGCCGGAGCCAGCGCCGGCAGCGGAAGTGCTGGAGGTTGGGCCCCTCGTGCTCGATGCGCGTCGCCACGAGGTGCGCAAGGACGGCCGCCCCTTGGACATCACGGTCACAGAGTTCCGCCTCCTCCGGTACCTCATGCTCAACGCGGACGCCGTGGTGCCAACGCGGACCTTGCTGCAACAGATCTGGGGCGAGACGGACCCGGGCGCGGCCGACGTCCTCCGCGTGACCCTCCACCGGCTTCGGCGAAAGATCGAGGACGACCCGGCGAACCCGAAGCTCCTCCTCACGGTCACCGGTGTGGGGATTCGCCTCAGCGCCGACCCATCCGCCGAGGAGGCGTAGCCCGGGGCTGTGCACGGTTGCCCGCGCGCCTGCCGCGCCGGACCAATCGACGACCGGCCACGGAGCCCAAGATGCGGCGCCTGTCAGTGATCCCGACCGATTTCTCGTCATGAACGCTGCTTCCGCGAATCAATACGGCTCTGTCATCGAAATGTAACGCCGCGATCCCGAGATGTACGGGACTGTAAAGAGCTGGCAACGGTTCGGTCATACGCCCGTAACCTGTCGTTTAGGAAGAACCACGCTGCACCCGGCGAAGGGCGCGGGTGCACCGGGCACAGGTCGCGAGGGATCCTCGCCGGGAGAACCGTGGTGGACGGGTGTCATTCGATGACAATTCGCCGACTCGACGCTGCCCTGCGCGGCGGCTGCCGAACGATTGGACGCAAGGGCGGCCAATCGCTCGTGGAGTTCGCGTTCATCGGGATCCCGCTCGTGCTCGTCCTGTCCGCGACGGTAGATATCGGCCGCTTCTTCTACTACGACGTGACCGTCCGCAACGCGGCCCGCGAGGGCGCTCGCTACGCCATCACCGCCGATTCGAGTTCAGCCAGCTTCACGCCGAGTGTGAAAGCCACAGTGAAGCGGGCGGCTCCAGGGCTCTCGATCCCCGACGGAAATATCACCATTTCTCCAACCACGCCGGCTTCTCAGCAGCAAGTCACCGTTTCGGTGACCTACGACGTCAATTTCTTCACACCGATGGTCAAGGCCGTGTTGGGGAGCACGGAGCACTTCACCCGCTCAGCCACCATGCAGATGCTATGACGCGATTGACGTTAGCCCAGGCCATGGTGGAGTTTGCCATCGTCGGGAGCGCGTTCTTCGTGCTGCTCTACGGCGTATTCGAGCTGGGACGCTTGATGTTCGAGTACTCGAGCGTCGCCAACGCCGCGCGCGAGGGAGCGCGAACCGGGGCCATCGCCGGTAGGAACGACGCGACGGTCACCGCCCGCGTGCGGGAGGTCATCATCGCCCCAGGGGCCACCGCCGTCGTGCAGATCTCCAATTATTCGGTGGACTCCGCGACGCCGGTCGCCAACCAGACGCCTGTCGCCTTTTCCACCGCCACGCCACGCGCCGCCGGTGACCTCATCAAGGTGACGGTGAGCTACCCGTACGCGCCGGTCGCCTTCATCAAGCTACCGGGCACCCTGACACTGACCAGCTCCGCCGAGATGGTCGTCGAATGATGCAACCGGCTATCCGCGTAGGAAGGATCGGACCGAGCGGGAGAGGTGCGCAGAGGAAACCGCCGAGCCCACCCCGGAGGCGCGCGCAGGTTCTCGTGCTGGCAGCTCTCTCGCTCATCCCCATCATGGCCGCGGTCGGCCTTGCCATCGACGGCGGAAACATGCTGGCCCAGCGGCGGGCGGCGCAGAATGGCGCTGACGCAGGAGCGCTGGCGGGTCTGGCGGATCTGGCGCGATCGTTGGGCACCCCGCCCGCATCGCCCAACTTCAACACCGATATCACGTCCAACGCCACGGCGAACGCCGGCGCGTCGAGCGGATCCACCGTCGTTTCAACGTCGTGGAGCTTCATCGACAACGCCGGGGCGGCTGTATCACAGGCATCGGCGACCGGTGTCAAAGTCATGGTCACCAAGACGTTTCCGACGTTCTTCGTCAAGCTCGTCCCCGGCTTTTCGACCCTCACCGTCAATGCGCAGGCGACGGCCAATCTCCAAGTGCTGACCGGAGGCACCAATCCGCCGATCGTGGTTTGCGCGGACGGCCTGATGCAGGACTTGACGTTCTTTCCCGGCGGGCTCCTGGACTATTCTCACACCCCACCGTCGATTCGCCCTGAGGTCATCTTTAACCTCACGGCGACGCCACCAGCGCCGACGCCAACGGCACCCATTTTCGTTGTCCACGGAAGCAAAGTTGGCCAGAGCGATGGTGGCTGCGGATGGGCGGGATCGTCATTCAAAGGCGACGACGGCGACTTGGACTGCGATCCAGAGGTCCCGTGCTGGATGCAGTACCAGCCTGGAGACCACGCCGGTCCCATCCGTGCCACGATTGCCGGATTGCCTAACTGCCACGACTCCGCCGAGGTGCAGGCAGGAAACTGTTTCACCGTTCTGCCGATTATGGTGAATGCGAACGACCCAACGCATGGCAATGACTGCACCCGCGATGGCGCGCCACCGACCCGCAATGTGTGCGTCGTTACGTGGGGGGTTTTCCAGCTCTTGCCAGGTGGATCACCTCCTTCCGGATGCACCGCCGCCAACTGCACGAAGGCGCATCTAGTTGGGACGGCCATTGTGTCGGGCGGGACCGGCACAGAGTTTCACCCCGGCGATAACGGGCCGCTGATCGTGCGCTTGAGTAGCTGATTGCCAAAGCCCATTCAATCCCTGCGACAGGGGAACGTTCCCTATCCGCAGAGGCCTTGCGCGCGCGCACTGGCTGCGATTCTCTGCGTCGCAATCGCAGGCGCTTCCGACACTGCCCGTGGTCAACCTGTTGGGAGTGGCGAAACGCGATCACCAAGCTCGACGCTCGTGAATCAAACGGTGGATGCGTGTCGAGACCAGAACCGTTTTCACATGAGCGTGGCATCGGCCGAGTGGCTCGCGACCGTGGTGGACCGAGGAGCCCCGGCCGGGTCCATGTGGGTGGTAATCGTCATGGACGTCACCAATCAGGCCCATATCGTGGCACTGCCGGCGGAGACGATCGACCTCGTCGACGATCTCGGGCGCCACTATCCGATGTCTCAAGACCGACAACTCCTATTGACCGTCGCCCGCGACTACGGCGTACAGCACCCCTACGAGGTGATCATGCCCGGCGACACCATGGAGGTGGTGATGGTCTTCCCGGTTTCATTGGGCGTCTCCAACCTCGCCCTGGTCTCGGCGGAATCGGACTGCGCCGCGTGAATGGCCCGCACCAAACCCGCCCGCCCCGTGCTCCCAATCACTGGCCGACAGACGCGCCAGCAGCACGAACGCCACGCTGAAGGAGACGCCCCCGTGCTCGCCGTCCCCAATAGCTGGACCCATCGCCTTTCCGAGCGGGAGCTTCGTCACCGGTGGCAAGCATCCGCTGTCTGCGCCTCCTACGCGATCGCCGTGTCGACCATCACCTCTCGCGCGGCGGCAGCGCTCTGGCATTGGCCGGCGGACCCGTCCCCCGTCGTGGCAGCACACATGGCCGTGTTCGCCGTCGCGTACATTCGCCTTCGGCTCATCTGGCGGTCTATGGCCACACGTCACCCGGCCGTTCTCGCGTCGGCGGTCGCGGGCTACCTCGCGCTCCTCGCAGGCTCGGCTCTCGCGGGATTGATCGTCGCGGGCAGTCAGACGTCCGTTGACGGGGTGGATCCCATTAACGCCGCAGCGTCCCTCGCGCTCACGGCGCTCCTCGCCGCTACCGTGGGATTTGTCGGCGCATGGACTGTTCTCCGCTTCGTCCCCCGTTCGTAGGCATCCGCGGCGCACCGGCCCACAACTGTAACGTCAAAAGCGCGAAACGTACGCACGTGTAAACCGTTCTTTACGGACGTGTCACCCTCCCCCGCGATACCGTTTGCGCATGTTTCGCATCGCGGCAACAGCGCTGAGACGCATTCTGACGTGGCGGCGACATCATCCGCGGGTCGCGGCGTTCGCAGCCGCTGCGTTTGCGCTCGCCATGTGCATGACCGAGTCCCAAGTGGTCGCACGAATTTGGGCGTGGTCATCCGATCTGTCGCCGATGGCGACTGTCTTCCTGGTCACCGGAATTCTGGCTTTTGCACGGTTCGGCGGGGGCTGGCGCGCGTTCGCGCTTCGCCATCCCACACCGATCTCCGCGTGCGCCGCGGCGGCGATGAGCGCGCTCGCTCTCGCGGAGGGCATCAGTAGTGTGTCCGAGCTCAATGCGCCAGCGGATGCCGACTTCCCACTCGCTGCCGTTGCGCTCATCTGTGTTTTTCCGACCGTCCTGGTCTTCTGCATCTCATTTGTCGCGGTCAGTGCCCTCATTCGCGTCGCTGCATTCGCTCACGCCACCTTGACCGCGCGCTGGCAAGCCTGGACCACATGAGCCTCAGCCACCGCGGCATCGGGACCCAGTCCTTCGATCGCACGCGCCGCGTCCCTCACCCCGCCCTGATTCGCACCGACAGCGGGCTGGAGATTCGCGGCAGCGTCTATCTCGTGCCGGGGACACGTGTGCTCGACCTCCTCGAGCGCGACACCGAGCAGTTCATCGCCGTGACCGACGCTGTCGTTGTCGAGCCCAACGGATCGACGATGTGGACCTCGTTCGTCTCGATAAACAAGGCGCACATCACCGTGATGGAAGAGACGAACAATTCAACGAGTGGCGCCGATGCGGCAGACTAACCAATCTGCCTGATTCATGCCATCGAGACGGGTGCAATCGCGGTCCGCGTCGAATCCTCTCGGTATCTGGCCACGTTAGCGCTGCCCTCTTCTGTCGCTTCTATGCTGACTACATCCGTTTTTTCGTGGGTTCTTCATGAAGTCGTCGGCTTTAACACCAAGATGGCAGTGAAACGAAGTGTAACAGCTAATGTTCTTTATGTACGCAACTGTAAGGCGCAAACAATAGCATGGTAATGGCGGATATGACTATCTTCCGCGCGGAAATCCCTTCCATTCGGAGATCCGTTGACACAAGCAGTCTTGTCCCGGTTAGCGGTGCGGGTTCGACCGAACGGTCAAGCGATCGTCGAATTCGCCCTGGTCATTACGGTCTTTCTGCTCACGCTCCTACCGGTAGTCCAGATGGGCGTAATCGCGCTACAGCAATATAGCCTCATGCGCGTGACCCGCGAAACGACCCGGTGGCTCGCCGTGAACTGGGGCGACACTGTCGACGCGAACGCGCTCCATCACGCGCGAGGGGAAAACTTCGTCAACCCACAGGGCACACCGGTCGCCAATGCTTCCGGCAACCCGCTCACCCTCCGGCCGTCGTTGATCCAGCTCTCAATCGATCCATCCTGCCCGTCACTGGACAGCTCGATACCTCCCAAGTGCGCAGGGCGTGCCCCAAGCGGCGCCATCACGGTCACCGCCACGTACGACATCCAGGCATCGGGCGTGATTTTCTTTCCCGCGGGCGCGAACATCGGCAGCTTCCACGTCGGAATCCCCACCGGCCCGCGCACCTATAGCGCTTCGATGGTGATGGAATGAGGGTCAGGTCAAGGGGCCAGGCACTGGTCGAGTTCGCCCTGATGCTGCCCATTATCGTGTTTTTTGGCCTTGCGCTCCTCCAACTCATAATCCTCTTTCTTACGTATCTGAGTGTCTTGAACATCACCCGTGACGCCGCGCGGTGGGTCGCCGTGCACCCACACAACACCGATGACACGAATATCGCCCAGATTGTTGCTCGCATCCCATCGAACCTGACCGCTGCCCAGATGCCCAAGGCGACGTGCCCATCCAGCGGGATACCGAACCCTGGCCTAAAGGGCATCCAGATTTGCCCTCCATGCATGACCGTGGACCCCATCCTAGGATGCGTCGATGCAGCCAATCAGCCGATCCGCGTTGCGGCGCGCAACGACGTGATCAGCGTGACGGTCTCCTACGACGCAGGCCCGAACATCTTCCTCCCGCACGTGTTCGGCATCCCCGGTCGGTTTCAAGTTGGGATCCCGACGAGCTTGCCAAGTTACACGATGTACATGCTGGCGGAGCCGGCGATTCCGAATGGCTGAGCGTTCGCGGGCACCGCGCACGCGAAGGAGAGGCTGATGAAAAACCCCTGGGGATTCCGTGCACGGCGCCGACACCCTGGGCAGATGATGGTGCTCCTCACCGTCGCCGTGTTCATGCTCATCCTCGCCGTGGGATCGGGCATCGACTACGGATCGATTCTCGTCGAGGAGCAAAGCATCCAAAACGCCATCGATACGGCTGCGCTCGCGGGCGCGCGAGGGATGCTCTACGCGCCAACGCCCGGCGCCATATCTGGCGAGGCGACGGCAACGGCGTTTCTCAACAACCAGGGGTATTCCACGGCCAAGGGCGACGTAATCCACTATGCCGAAACGACCGACCCCAACACCGGCCAGCTCGACACGATGAAGGTCGAGGTCACGCGCAACAAGCCCACCCTCTTTTGGCGGATCGTCGGCATCAACAACATTCCCCTCAAGCGATCCGCGGTGGGTGCACCGGGTCGCGGCGACAACGATATTGCGATCGTCGTGGACCTTACGCAAAGCATGCAGACGGAAGACCCGGGTACGTTACCAGAGCTGCGAGCTGCCGTCGCTGCGTTCGTTGATGCCCTCAACTTAAACGTCAGCAACCCCATCACCAACAAGATCGCCCTCGCGGCCTTCCAGGGCGAAGATTGCGCAACCTCTTCCGGCGTGGTGGCATTTGGCTACAACGCCAGCGGTCAGATCGGCGACTCAAGCACGACGGACCGCTGGGTGCCCGTCACATCGGACCCAGCCAACTCGGTCAAAGTATCCGCCGGCGGCAACCACAGCCTGTCAGCCGTTGCGTCCGGCACCCCCAAACTGAGGGCCTGGGGACTCAACGACCATCACCAGGTGAACGGGTCGGCAACAGCATTCTTCAACAACCAGCAGACCATCTCCCCCAGCACGACCGTGAGCCAAATCGCAGCGGGCGGAGACCACAACCTGGCACGCTTTGGGACGGGAACGGGGAACCTCAAAACGTGGGGAAGGAACGACCGGGGCCAGCTCGGCCGGAACGGCACGTCGGACGACGGCACCCCGACCACCCCAGGGGCCCCGCTGAGCAGCGTGAGCGTCACGGGCATCGCCGCGGGCCGGGCGCACAGCCTTGCCTCCACGGGAGCCGGCGCGACGCGTGTCTACGCGTGGGGCGATAACACCCACGGCCAGCTCGGCCTCGGCACGACGGACGGATCCGCTCATACCACCCCCGCCGCCGTCACCGGGCTCCCCGGGAGTACGAATCCGCAGCCCGGCGCAGATGGCCTGCCCCTCCTCGCAGCCGGGAGAGACCATAGCATGGTCGTCATGAGCAACAACCTCAGCCGAATCTGGTCGTGGGGCGACAACACCTTCGGCCAGGTCGGAAACGGCACGGATAACAACGACGTGCCTACACCCGCCGCGATCGACTTTCCGGCGAACGTTATCCACATTGCTGCCGGCGCCAACCACAGCCTCGCGGTCCTCAGCGATGGAACCGTCTGGGCCTGGGGCAGCAACGCCAACGGCCAGCTCGGGACCAACGACGTGGTGGACGCAACCCCGTGCACCGTTGGGGCCACCCCGTGCTCCCGAAGCCCACGCCAGGTGAGCTTCGTCATCCCTGCAGGAGACGCGATCGTGCGCGTCTATGCCGGCTATTCTCACAGCGTCGCGGTCGACAACTTCAAGCAGCTTTGGGTCTGGGGGAGCAACGCCCACGGCGAGCTGGGCACTGGCGACGTACCCACCGAGCACCACGTACCCGTCACAAACTACGATGTCGTCAACGTCACCTGGGCTTCCGCAGGCGGCACGGCAGCCGGCGGCCACACGCTCGCCGTGGCATGCACCGGCCTCGCGCTAGACTCGCACGTCCTCATCCCCCTCACGGCCGATCGGAACCAGCTCGTGATGGCCGCGGCCACCCCTGCGCCCGTGCCGCCGTGCCCGACCCTGCCTCCCCAGCCAAGTTTCACCATGCCCGCCCAGCCACCTGGCACCTATATGTGCTACCTCGACGCGGTAGGCGGCTCCGGCACCTACCACCGGGCAGCGGTGGACATTGTGTTCAAAGAAGGGACTCCTGATTGGAACATCTTCGCGAACGGAGGCCGACCCGAGGCGAAGAAGTTCTTCATCCTGATGACTGACGGCCAGAACAACCTTACCTACCCGGGAGCACCGCCAAACACCCAGACGTGCGACGCCTTGATCACGCACTGCGGGCCCGCCGACTTCAACTCAATCCAGGACGCCATCCGCTTAAAAAAGGGGGCCAACGGCGTGCAGGAGTCGCCATGCCTCCAGACCACGAATCCCCCGTGCGACGATGTGGAGATCTTCACCGTGGGGATCTTCAAAGCGGGCGCGAGCGGCCTCACCGGTACGCCCCACCACTGCGCCAACCGAACTTCGGCCGAGGGCCTTGAGACGACAGTCCCCGCGTCCGCCATGTCCGTGGACTGGGAGCTGATCCACATCTCGTCATCAAAAATTGGCTGCGACCACTACTACCCGTTACTGAAGGGTGACACCAGCATCAATCTTTCCGACGCTTTTCGCAGCATTGCAGGGCAAATTCGTGGAGAGCTGCGTCAATAGCACGCAGAAGCTCGGCCGGAGCCGCGCCCATGATCGCACGAATTCACCAGACCCTCCAGCGGTTCGCCCAGTCCCATACCGTGATGGAGCTCGTGGTGTCCGCCGCGCTTCTGATTTACGGCGAATGGCTCCTGTCGGAGGGCATGCTCGCTGGCGCGTTCAGCCTCATTGGTGCGGTCGCGCTCACCTCGGAGCTGATTTGGCGCAAACCTTCGCTCCTCCTCCCGATCATTGCGGCGATCAGCTTCGGCGCAGCGTACACGCTCGCCCCGCGCCAACAGGGCGTCATGCTTGGGCTCTATTACACCGGAGCCGTGGCCGTCTCGGTCCGCCGGTCCCAGCGCGCCTCGGTGGCCGTCGCGCACCTCCTCTACGTCTCCTTCGCCTATGCCACGTTCGCGCACGCGCTCGGCGCCCGCACGGCAGTGCCCCTAGCGGACCTGCTCCTCAACTATCTCGGCCTCAACGTCACCGCCATCGCCACCCAGAGCATGGCCTTCAATGCGCGGATCGCGCGCCAGCGCGGCGAGGCGCTCCAGAAGAGCCTGGAGGAGCAGCGCGAGATCTCGGCGCGCCTCCACGCCGTCGGCCTCGAGCTGGCGGGGCGGATCGCCGGGTCCGAGGAGCTGGCCGCCGTCGCGGCTCGCCTCGCCGGCGAGCAGGACCCAAGCCGAATCGCCGAAATCATCGCGCAAATGGCCGCCCACCGCTATCGCGCCGAGGCCGTCGCCCTTTGCAGCATCGGCGCGGCGGCGGCCGTAGACGTGCTGGCCATCCACCGCGGGCGCTGCCCTCTGCAGGATTGGCACGTCGCCGCGATCCTCTCAGGCGAGACACTGGCCGACCTGCGGCGCGGCGCCAGCGTCCAAATCGCTCCGAGCATCGACCGACCATCCACGGTGCCATCCGAGTTGCTGGAATGCGGTGCGCAGGTCCTGACTCTCGTGGCAGGGCGCATCACCACCGACCGCGTTTACGTCCTCCTGCTCGTCCACGACGACGCGCATCGATACGAGCCGTGGGAGATTGACCTCATGCAGGCACACGTCCGGCTGGCTGGCGGCACGATCGACGTGCGCCTCGCCTCTGCCGCGATGGACACCGCAAACCGACAGCGCGAGCAGTACATGGCGCTCGTCGCCCACGAAATTCGCGCGCCCCTCGCAGTGGTCGAGAACGTGCTCGAAATCCTGGCGACACAGTCCGGCGAACTGAGCGCTCGCGAATATGCGAACCTGGTAGGCGCTGGCCGACGCACGGCTACCCGGCTCCACACGCTCATGGACAACTTGCTGAGCGCCGAGAACATCCAGTCGGGCCGGCTCGTCATCAAACCGCGCCCCACCCTCCTGATGCCCATCCTCGCGGAAGCGGCGGATGCCGTCGCCCCGCTCCTCGAGGGCCGCGACCAAAGGCTCGACTTCGACGTCGCCGACGAGCGGCTCGTCGTTCGCGCCCACAATCGGTACGTGGTCCAGGCCCTCGTCAACCTTCTCAGCAACGCGTCCACGTACGGACCCGCCGGTGAGCCTGTGTGCGTCCGAGTCGACACGGCCAATGGGTTCGCCCGAATCACGGTCGAGGATCGTGGCCCGGGCATACCCGTTGATGAGCGGGGCAACGTCTTTACCCGTTTCTTCCGCGGCTCCAATTCCCTCCAGCTTCCCGGCGCTGGCCTCGGCCTCGCCATCGTAAAGAGCACGATCGAGGCGCATGGTGGCAACGTCGGACTCGACACCGAGACCCGCCGCGGAACTCACTTCTGGATCACTCTCCCGCTGGCGGACGCCGCCGCGTGAGAATTCTCCTCGTCGACGACGACGTTGAATTGGTGGACATCCTGGGCGACGCGCTCCGTCGTGCGGGCTACTCCGTGGCCAGCGCCGACGATCTGCGCTCGGCGATGCTCGAGATCCAGACTGCCCCGCCAGACCTCGTCGTGCTCGATCTGAACCTCGGCGTCGAATCTGGCTTCGACTTGCTCCGTGAGCTTCGACGCACGCACAGCGTCCCCGTTCTGTTGTTGACCGGACGCACTGCTGAGGAGGACAGGGTCCTCGGTCTGGACCTCGGCGCTGATGACTATGTCACCAAGCCGTTCGGCTATCGCGAGCTCTTGGCACGGATTCGCGCTCGTCTCCGCACGGCGGCCGCTGCTCCGCTCCAGGCCGAATCGGTCATCCGGGTCGGGCCGCTCACGCTCGACGAGCGTCGCCACGAGGTCCGTAGCAGTGGCGCGCCGCTCAATCTCAGCCTGACGGAGTTCCGACTCCTTCGCTGCCTGATGCTCAACGCGGATTCCGTTGTTCCAACCTTCGTTCTCCTGCAACACGCATGTGAGACGCAGGACCCGAGTATGATCGAGTCACTGCGCGTGGCGCTGCATCGCCTCCGCCGAAAGGTCGAGAGAGACCCCGCCGCGGTGGGCATGCTGATCACCGTGCGCGGCCTCGGAATCCGACTCACATCCGAGCCGCCAAAGTCGGCGGCACGCTGACCAGATCTGGCACGTGGTCCAAGCCCGATGTATGCGGCGGCGGAGGGGGAGACTCAGGCCCGCGCCCCTACTTGAGATCCCACTGCGGGGCGTTCCACGTGGGGTCGCGGCCGGCGTTCACCATCCGATTGCTGATCATCGTGCTGGACGTCGCGTAGTAGAGCGTCATCATGCTCAGTTGGTCTGTCATCATATGCAGGACCGCTTTGAGGGCCTCAAGCCGCTCGACGCGCGGAATCGTGCTCGCATACGTGTCGAGGAGGGCATCGAACTCCGGATTGATGTACCGGGAGTAGTTGCTGCCCGTGTAGTTGTTCTCCGGCAGGCGAGCCTGCGATCCGTGCGAGTTCTGGAGTGCGGCCAGTCCGCTCGCTCCGCCCTGGAGCGCGAAGCCGGGGAACGTGGCGCGATACTCGCGGTCGCGCTGGCGCTGAATGGGAATGATGACCGTCTCCGTGCCGACGCCGGCCTGCTGCCAATATTCGGCCACCGCGAACATCGGCTTCGTATTCTGGTTCTCGTCCGTCGAGGTGATCTGCACGCTCAGCGGCTGGCCCGCCTGATCGTGGAAGAGTCCGTCGTTGCCCTTCGTGTAGCCCAGGCCCTCGATCAGCCGCGTCGCCTGGCGCGGATCGAACTGGTACTTCACGATTGCCGAATCCACTTCCGAGATCTCCGCGTCCGTCGGCAAGAGGTTGGAGTGCGCCACAGACGAGAGGCCCCCCATGATGGTGTCCACCATCTCCTGCCGATTCGTCGCGGCCATCAGGGCCTTCCTGAACTGCACGTTCGTGATGATTTGCGGGTTGGCGCCGATGAACTGCGGCCAGATCTTCATGGTCGTCTCGGGAATCATCTCGATGTGGCCGTTGGCCCATTGGTCGCGCACGGAGAGCGTCTGCTCGAGCGTGATGCTCTTCCCGATGGTGACGTCGATCTGGTTCGCCAGAATGTTCGCCATGAAGGCGTTCTCGTCGGCGAGGAAGCGCACCTCGATCTCGTCGATCTTCGGCCGACCTTCGATCCACGCGTCGTTCGCCTGCAGTACCGTGTACGTGTCGCGCGCCCATTCCCTGACCTTGTACGGCCCGTTACCGATGAACTCGACGTTCCAGTACGGAAGGGCCTGGAAGCTCTCCTTGTTCTCGATGAAGGGCTTCTCCAGGATGTGCTTCGGAAGCTGCGGGCTGATGTAGAACTGGTCCGCGTCGATGAAGGGTTGCTTCCATTTCACGACGATGGTCTGGGGATCCGGTCCCTCGATACTCTCGATCATCCGGTAGGCCGGATTTCGCTCGAACGGCAAGTCGTTGTCCTGCTCGACGACGGACGTAAAGACCAGGTCCTCCGACGTGAAGGGGGCCCCGTCGTGCCAGGTCGCGCCCTGCCGGATCTTCCAGGTCGTCTGCATGCGGCCATCGGGGCTGACGATCCAGAGCCCATTCTCCAGCGACGGCACAGCCTCGGCCACCAGGGGCAAATGGTGGCCTTTGTCGTCGAGGATCGTGAGCCCAGCGTCCACGAGCTGCTGCAGCCCCGTAATCCCCGGTATGCGACCGCCGCTCCCTCCACCGACCGCTTTTTCGATGGGCGTCGGCGGGTTCCCCATCATCGCGGCGACGATGTGCTTCGGCCCGCTGGAGGCGCGTGACGACGCCGCGTCACTGGTCCGCGGCGGCGCGCCGGGGGTTCCCGCGCATCCAGCCGCAAGGAGCGCAATCGTCATCCAGCTGAGCGCGAGAAAGCGCCACTGCCGCATGCCTGCCCTCCCGCACGCCACTCCGTTTGTCAACTGCCCGCCGCCGGGCCTGAGCCCGTCGAGCGGATTGCGCCCGTCGGGCCACAGCCGTGGCTCGTGCCTAGGGCAATTATCGAGAGCATTTCCGGCTTGTCAAGCGGCTATGGTCATAGGATGTGACCCACGAGCGGCACCCCAGTCGCCCCAATCCCGTGGCTCCCCCTCGGGACACAGCGCTATACTGACCCCACCCCACCCCGGCCATGTGCCGGGCGTCTCTCCTCACGGGGGCGAATTCGTGCGACCCTTCGACCTTCTACTGCCAACGACAGTCGATGACGCGATCGCTCTCGCCGCCCAGCACGGGGACGACGCGCGGTGGATCGCCGGCGGTGCGATGCTGATCGCCCTCCTCCGCGAGCGGCTGCTCCAGGCCCGGGCTCTCATCAGCGTCGTCGACATTCCGACGCTCCAGGGCGTCGCCACGAGCGCGGCCGGGGTCCACATCGGCGCCGCGACCACCCTCCGCGCCATCGAGCGCTCGGCCGAGCTCGCCCAGCGCCTCCCTGTTCTCGCGGAGGCGCTACGTCTCGTGGGCAACGTCCGCGTGCGGAACGTGGCCACGATCGGCGGCCATCTCGCCCAGGCGGACATTCACATGGACCTCCCCCCCGTGCTCATGGCGCTAGACGCGACTGTCGGTGTCCGCGGTCCCAGCGGCCTGCGGCGCCTCCCGGTTGGCGATCTCCTGGTCGACTATTACGAGACCTGCCTCGAGCCGGACGAGTTGATCGTGGACGTGGACGTGCCATCCCCGTCGCCAGCCCTTCGGGGCGCTTACCGGAAATACTGCGCCCTCTCGCCGAACGACTGGCCGACCGTTGGCGTCGCGGCGCTGCTGGAGCCGGACGACGGGCGCGTGCGGGAGGCGCGGGTCGTCGTCGGGTGCGTGGCCAATCGGCCGCTGCGCGTCCCATCGGCCGAGGCGATCCTGCGCGGCGAGCGCCTCTCCCAGGCGAACGTCGGCGAGGTCGCCCGGCGCTATGCCGCCGCGGCAGAGCCGCTGGACGACGTTCGAGGCTCGGCGGACTACAAGCGCACGGTCACGGAAGTCTTCGTGCGCCGCACCCTCGAATCGGCCGCCGACCGCGCCGGCTTGGAGATTCGCTGAATGGGGTCGTTGGATTTCGGGATCGTCGGCAGCGACGTTCGGCGGGTCGAGGGACGGGAGAAAGTGACCGGCCGCCTCGAGTTCGTCGACAACATCACGCTGCCCGGCATGCTCCACGGCGCGCTGCTCCGAAGCCGAGTGCCGCACGGGCGCATCCTGAACGTCGACACCAGCCGCGCGCGTCGACTCCCCGGCGTGCGCGCCGTCCTCACCGGGGCAGACCTTCTGGCCATGGACATCGACCCGTTCACCGGTCCGGCCTTCAAGGACCAGGCCGCCCTGGCCATCGGCAAGGTTCGGTACGTGGGCGACCCGGTCGCCGCGGTCGCGGCGGTCGACCGCGACACGGCGGAGGAGGCGCTGGACCTCATCGACGTCGAAGTCGAGGAGCTGCCGGCCGTGTTCGACGTCCACGCGGCCATGGCCCCCGGCGCGCCCCTCATCTGCGAGCGGCTCGTCCCGGCGGGCACCTTCGCCGACCTCATCGAGCTGCTGGGCGGGGAGGACGTGCCCGCCACGAGCAATGCCTGCTTCCAGTACAAACTGCGCAGGGGCGACGTCGACGAGGGCCTCCGTCGCTCCGACCGGGTCTTCACCCACACCTTTTCGAATCCCGCCACCCAGCACGCCGATCTCGAGACCCACTGCACCATCGCCCAGTGGAAGGGCGCCGACCGACTCCAGGTCTGGTCGGCCACCCAGAGCCCCTCCTACGTGCGCATCATGCTCGCCAACATGTTCCACCTGCCGGAGTCGCACGTTCGGGTCATGGTCCCATATCTGGGCGGCGGGTTCGGCAGCAAGCTCTACATGAAGCTCGAGCCGATCACAGCGCTCCTCGCCCGCGCGTCCGGGCGCCCCGTCAAGGTGCGTCTCAGCCGCAAGGAGGAGTTCCACACCATCACCAAGCATGGCGTCTCGGCGACCCTCACGACGGGCGTGACCCGCGACGGCCGGCTCCTCGCCCGCGACTGCCAGATCCTGTGGGATACGGGCGCCTACGCCGACATCGGGCCGCGGGTCACGCACAAGTCGGGGTACACCAGCGCGGGCCCTTACGTCATCCCCAACGTCCGCATCGACTCCTTCAGCGTCTACACCAATAAGCCGCCCGCCGGGGCCTTTCGCGGCTTCGGCATCATGCAGGTGTGCTGGGCCTACGAGTCGCAGATGGACATCATCGCGAAGGAGATGGGCTGGGACCCGGTGGACTTTCGCCTCAGGAACCTCTTCCACGACGGGGACACGCACGCGACCGGTACGGTGATCTATAGCCTGGGGCTGGACAAGTCGGTGCGAGCGGTAGCCGACGCCATCCACTGGGCTGCCCCCCCTGAGCCCGTCGAAGGGCAGCCCCCACCCCCACCCTCCCCCGCTACGGCAGGGGAGGGGGTATCGCGGATCTCCACCGTTCGCCCTGAGCCCGTCGAAGGGCAGCCCCCACCCCCACCCTCCCCCGCTACGGCAGGGGCGGGGGTATCGCGGATCTCCACCGTTCGCCCTGAGCCCGTCGAAGGGCAGCCCCCACCCCCACCCTCCCCCGCTACGGCAGGGGCGGG